>NZ_JBEDTY010000035.1:0-211130 GCF_040119285.1 Alcanivorax sp. | reverse complement strand
ACACCGAGTCGGTCAGCCACCTGGGCCACACTGTGACCACGATCCGTCACCTGACGAACCGCCTCAATCTTGAATTCTTCGGGATAGCGCTTGCTGCTCATAGATACCTCTCTAGTTGCCATTTTGGATGGCTGAAAGGTGTCTAGCAAACTGGTGGCGATTCAATCTCCCCGCGAGGTGACATGATAAAGGGCACCTGAAAATTCAATTCGAATTGGACGTGACATACTCAAACACTACGTCAGAAGAAGTATAAAGTATAGACCTGACCCCAAGGCTCTTCTGTGACCCCAAGGCTCTTCGTGGAAGAGTCAATCATCTATATTTTTCCGGCACTACCTGCGTGAAGTCACCATCAAATTGCACGCTATCAAGTGAGCGCTGAATGCGTTTTTTCAAGTCTTGAACAATCGCTTCGTGATCAATATCAACACCATGCATCTTGTGCATATTGCTGATTCGAATGGTGTTACCACAACCAAAGCTGACAAAATCGTCCTTGAAAAAGCCTGGGCAGGATATTCCGACACTATACTCTTCGGCTCCAGGCCCCTCAGTTCCGAGCTCCTGAGACCATACATATTGATGATTGCTGCTTTGATAGAGGCGGCAGTTCATTTCCTGGACGCGAATCATACTTATGCTGAATTCATCTGGAATCCGGGGATGTTTACCTCCTTTTCCATCAGAGTAGCCTTCCTGCTTTTTATCGTGTTTCCCAATCGTTCGTTTGATTGCCTTCTCGATATAGGCGTCATAATCACCTGTCTTCAATGCCTCCAACTCCAAAGCATCCTCTGCAACATCATACTCATCTATCGAAAATCGAGACTCATACCCTACATAGCGACCAGCGATGCCTTCTGGTCCACCGCGAAAAATAATACCTCCCCAACCATAGGGCCCCCAGAAGCTCCAGACTCCTTCTGGAGCCAACACTGAAAAAGTATCACTCCACCGATCCTTGGGTTTGACCCAACCCTCTGACTTTTTTCCCCAGACAGCATTCACCATGGCTTGATAGCGTTTTTCCGGGCCCGTTATTTCATAACTTTTCGCAGCACACCCCACAACAAGGGCAAGCAAGCCAGCCACTAAAATATTTCTCCAGCCTCTCATGGTGCCACTCCTCCGCAATTGACAATACATTGATAACCGGAGTGTGGAGATAACGTATTCGTGTTATTGCTATTTGGATATTTTTCTCCGCTCAATAACAAAGAAGCATTTGGCAATTTGTACAACCAGGACAGCCCACTCAATGTATGGTTAGAGAAGTTGGCTCCATCGCGCTCATATAGCCAAACGCCGGCATTACCACCCAACCCTTCGGCCACATAATCTCCGTCATTGGACGATGAACCCGCATAGGTTAATTTGAGTGCATCCAATGCATCAAACATGGTCTGGTTTGCCACGGGCGAGCCGTAAGAAACAAATTGGAATGCGGACATCCTGCTTTCTTTGTTCCAAGCTCCCTTATAATCCTCTGCATCCAGCATATTCAAACCTGATAAGGTCAAAATATTGGCCTGTGAATGGTTGGCAAAGTTCGCATCTTTCCCCAACGCCCCTCGCGCCCCCATAACGTCATACATAAATTCGCCCGTTTGCGCTGCAGCGCCTGTCATCAGATTTACATCCAGCCCGATCCAGTCCAAACCTTCAGTTAACCGGTAACCTAATTTATCAGCACCGATTTCAAAAAGGTCGGATAAGAAGCCGTGGCGAGGATTATAATTCTGAGTTAACACAGTTGAGTTCCCTGATTGCTCAATGGCGTTAACCATCGCTTCGGCAGGCGTATTCATCATGCCGTTGGTGGCGTTTTGGAAAGTTGCATTGTCCAGTGTAATATCAATAAACTCCTTCGTTACGAACAAGTCTTGAAGTGCCTGCTGTCCCTCCGGTGCCAAATTCGCATACCCAGGTAGCTGATCAGCAGAGATGTAGAGGTCCGGATTTGCCAGAACATGAGGATCGTCGGCAGGGCGCAGTTGTCGGGTACCGCCAGCAATATCACGGGAACCCGCCATAACCGGCAATTGCGACAACAAGCCGCCATTATCAGCGCTATCAAAGGGCAACAGGCCTAAAGAATATTTGTCAGCTTCTTTCAATATCTCGGCAACTTTGTCAGGCACCAAGTCCGTGCTGATACGCTGGGCGTCCTTTTCCAGCCCCATCGCCGTTAGTTGCCAGTTTTTGCCCAGTTTTTTGTGCTGCTCGGCGATTTCCTTACGCCCCTCTTCCGTAAACACCCGATTATCCACCGTCACACTGGCATCCAATGCACCAGTCTGCTGATCAAGGGTGATTACCTGTGCCTCACTGACGTTACGATTCAGACTAGCGAAATCAGCCTGCTCATCCAAACTCTGACCACCCACAGTGACATTGCCGCCCCCAATCGTAGCGCGAGTCTCACCCTCCATCCTGTGCCCGGTATCCTGAACACTGATCGTCGTCGTGGCCTTACTCACCTGCAGCCCACCGCCCTGTTGATCACTCTTGCTATAATCGCGCAGGTCTTCGACGGTGAGAGTATCAGTACTGAAGTTCAGGTTGCCGTGATCTACCAGCGCGAGTTCACCGGTTTCTGCATCTTCTTCATAGCTGGCATTAGCGATCATGCCGCCGACTAGGGTGGTGTCCTTGGCGGTGACCTGACTGCTTTCACCGTCGGCAATAAGAATGGAACTTTGCTGATTGGTCCGGGCGCCTTCACTGCTGCCTTTGCTTGTATTGAAGCCCGCACTACCGCTTTGCGGTTTGCCGGTGCTACTGGTGCCCGCACCGATACCCACGTTGGCGCCAACACTACTGTTAGTACTGCTATGCGTATCTTGCAGACTTTCAATATGCAGGGTGCCGGTGTCGATATTCGCCGTATTGGCGGTAACCACGCCCCCTTTGACGGAGAGGCTGTCGCTGGTGCTGTTCAGGTAGCCCACATTGAGCTGGCTGTTAACGTACTGGGTCGCCTGGCTCTCTGACTCGGCTTCGTTAAAGCCGGCATTGACATTCCAGCTACCCGCGCCGCTGGTGCTGGCACTGAAACCACCGTTTTTGCTCTCTTGCTCAAAGCGGCTGCTTTGTTCGTTAGTGCCCGCGCCAATAAGGATATTCGCTGCATTCAAATCCAGAACTCCGGCATTAACCTCACTACCGATGATGCTGGCTGTCTTGTCCGCATTGATACTCATGGCGGCAGCATTGAGGCTGCTGCCTTGCCAGGTCTTTTCTGTGGCGGTGCTGGTGGAGGTAGTTTCGCTATGCTGGGCACTACCGCTGACATAAAACCCGGTGCCCCCCGCTGCCGCTCCGGCGGCGGTGGCCGCCAGAGCTTGAGTCGATGCCAGTTCCGCCTGGACCAGGTTAGCGGCGGCGGCGGCTACCATGATGCGGTAATCCTCCAGTGCCTCTTTGGCCAGTTCGCCCCGTTCAACACGCTTTTCCGCGTCTTTCAGGGCGTCTTTCGCGTCACCAACGGCGTCGCCTGCTTTCTTCAAACCTTCAATGGCATACGCGGCATCCACATAGGCATTACGAATACCCACCGAAGTTTCCGTGGTTTTTTCTGTCAGCGTTTCCGTGACCGTCTTTTCATCCTGCACCCCGGTAATGTCTACAGTGGCCCCCGCCAGCGACAGAACACCGTCTTCCCCGGTTGCGTCGATATCGGCATTGATCAGGCTTAATGCACTATCTGCCTCAAGAACAATTTGATTCCCGGCAATACTGCTGCCGCTATGCGTTAGCGTATTGGTGACCGTTGCCTGCTCCAGCTCGGTCAACCGAAGCCCGCCCAGACTGATTTCGTCCTTTTTCAGTGAGGGATCAATACTGGAAGCGGTTACAGTTTCATCCTTTTCAGTGGCCGTAGTTTCGGTGACCGCCGTATCCAACAAGATATTGTCCGCCAGCATCACCACCTTGCCGTTCTCTTCATCGGCTTCCAGGCTGGAACCCGTCAAGGTTATATCCTTTTGGGCTGCAAGCTGGATATTCTCTGCTTGCAGCGTCGAACCGAGCTCGCGACGTTCGTGGATTCGGCTTTCCGTACTCTCGGAAAGCGTTATTTCCATGTCTTTAGCCACCAATCCCAGCCCCGGAAAATACGAACTGCCGACGCCCATGAGCCCGGAGGAGGCTTTCGCCAATTCCTTCACCGGACCACGCAAAGAGCGGGTTTTTATATCCCAGTTTTCGTTTTCCAGAGCAACAGTGCCGATATAGAGGTTATCAATACGACCCCTCTCGATAAGCGGGTTACCGTTTTCATCAAGCTTCATAACTCCATTTTCATCGGTTGCTAGTGCTGCATCACCGATTCGAAGATCCCCTGTCGCTTCCATCTCGGCAGCACCCAATACGACATCGTCCTGGGCATCCAGTGAGATATCTCCCCCTGATGAGAGGCCCGCTTTCGCTAATGCCTGACTAATGCTGCCAGTGTCACGGGTTTTGATTCTGGCGGCGTTCTTTTCTTCAACTTGCGTTCGGTGATATTCACTATTCACTGCTGACTCAATACGGATACTATCATCCGCCACGGCTTCAACACCTTGTTCCCCGTGTCCACTGGAAGCAAGAACCGCAATACCGCCCTCTTCTGCATTGAGAATAAGATTCCCCAACGCCATTAAATTACTGCCAACCGCACGCTTCGATTCCGCTTCTGTCGTTTGTTTCTTGCTGCTACCAAAACTCCCCTCATCCTTGCGGTAGCTATAAAGAGAATCATTCTCTGTCGCATAGCCTACGGTGATATCGCCCTGTGCCTTCAGCTGGATATCACCTTCACTATCCAAGTCACTGGCCATGATGGACAGATCATTTTCTGCCTCCAGCAACATATCGAGGTTGCTATGAAGGTTACTACCGAGCTGGCGAACCTTGCTTTGGGTGAACTTCACATCCCCCTGATCCATGTGACTACCTTGGCTAACGGCAACGCTTTCAACGGAAAGGTCTCCATCGGCCACCAGCGTCAGCAACCCGGCATCTACCTTGGCCCCCTGCAAACGGATATCTCCACCGCTGGTTACAGACAGGTGGTGCGCCCTCAACTGTGCCTGTTCAGTTAACCGTGTCATCCAGTTAAGGGAATCCCCTACTGCGTCGGCCAAGGTGGCTACCTCAACATTACCACCGGCATCCAACGCCAATGACTTGGCCACCAGCTCACCACCAATATTTTGAATATGTTGGGCGCTTTGCAAATTCAGCGCATTACTCGCGGAAATCGCGCCTGTGTTAGTGATGCCTCCCTGTTCAGCGACCATTGTTGCGTTGTTCTCCGCAACAATATCGCCGTGATTAGTCACGTTATCTCCACTGATGGCCACATCTTCAGCACGCAATTGTGGGCCTTCCATGACGGCACTACCCTGGGCTAAATACAGCACCGGGACCAGAACCTGATAGCCAGCCACCTCTTGTTCCTCGAGCCACACTATATCCTGCTGCAGTGCGTTGACTTGCTCTGGTGTCAAGGCCACGCCTACGCTCAGCTGCAGTGATTCAGCCGCAGCAAAAGCGTTATCCATTAACCAGCGAAATTGCTCTTCGTCGCTCTTGAAGTCAGGATCAAGAAACTGGGTACCGGTTACAGCTAATACCGCATCACGGACCAGGGTCGTTTCATAATAGCTGTCACCGAGCCTTCGAACGCTCTGGTCCGGATCCATACCAAGACGGTTGATAAGATATTCGCTACCCAGAAAACCATCCAGCGTGGCAAACAGCGGGTTGGTTTCAATCAGATAAAGGTGGCCCGGGTCATCATTAAAGATAAAAAGGCCATGGGCTCCGGGGAGATCAAAACCCAGAGAGAGAGGATCAAACCGAAACAAGGTATCCGAATTGTGTTCACCGGTGTCGCCATAAATGGCATCCATGGCAGAACCAAAGGTGAAAGCGACACCTTCTTTCTCAACACCGTTGCTTACTTTTTCAGCATCAATAGTGAGATTAGCTCCTGCGCTAACCAACGCATTGATGACCGTTTCTGTCAGAATATTCGTATGACTTTTTGCTCCACCACGGTTACAACGCACCCGGCTACTGTCACACAAATGCCAATTTTCTGAGGTTGGAATAGTCGTGTAAGTATAGTATTTTTTCTTGGTTCCTCCCCCCGAACTTTTCTTCTTGAGCCAAGATTTGTCGACACGTGTCACCTCCTTTAAACCGACCGTGTATGCTGTATTTTCGAAACGGCTTGCCTTAATAGCTATGTCGTTACTCGCCGCAATTACACTGGCATCATTGAGTAGATAATCCCCCATGAGCCAAATATCATCACCAGCCAAAAGCTGTGATTGTCGAGATGAGGAATAGGACTGCACGATTTGTCTTTGATATTTATGACGATAGGTCGTGTCATGGCAGGCACTGCTTCTATTTCGATTAAAACAACGACGATCATAGTCCCTGTCATAGCTATATACAGGGTCATCCCAAACGATTTTTACTTCTGGTTCGCTTGCTAATCTTTGCTCGAACTCCGCCGCCGCAATGCGGATTTTCCCTTCACTGGAAATCAAGCCGGATTCATTATTCACTCGCCGTGCCCAGTTGTCCTTCTCTTCCCAAATAGCATCAAAACTTTCCGAGAGATAACTACCTGCAATATCCAAATTCCCTACAGCATAAATATCTCCCTGATTATCCAGTTCATCCAGGTATAGCGCCATGCCACCAGCAGATAATAATAGGGAGTGCTCTCCATTTATGAGCCTTTCACCAGTGAAGGACAGGCTTTCCAACCCGGCTATATCCCCATGGTTCTCCAGCTCGATAATCGCCAGATTCAAATCACCCGCAGAGCTGAATACACCCTCGTTGCGCAATTGGGAAGCGGTAACCGACACATTACCACGCACCTGCCAATCAGCTTCGGGGCCAACCGATACCGTTTCCGCGTTCAAATTAAACGCATCATCAGCCCTTACCTCGCCACTATGTACATAGCTTTTTGTTGTCAGCGATAACGTCTGGCCAGCTTGCAATGCCCCAGACGCATTATTTAATTCTTCCGCCGTAATATCCAAATCGCCAACAGCATCAATTTCACCGCTATTAACAAGGCTAGCAGTGGCGTTGACTTTCACGTCACTCTGGCCCGCCACCTTGCCTGTATTGGTAAAATTCGCAGTTACTATCTCTGCTACGCCCCCAGCGAGAACATCGCCATTATTGCTCACTCTCTCTTGCGCCAAGATCGTTACCCTATTTTCGCCGGTTACGGCAACATCGCTCTCTATACGGGTCTGGTCTGAGATGATGTGTATTGCATTAGCATTAATATTATTACCTTGAAGATGGATGGCCCTAGCATTCATGGATAAGTGCCCTTCAGCAGCGATACTCCCCACTGCGCTCACAGTGCCTACAGAGGCAATCTGAATATCACCTTTGGAACTGGCATCCGCAAAAACCACATCCCCCTGCGCCGACAACACCATATCCCCATTTTGCGCCGCCACTGGCGCGTTTAGCCTCACCCCGACGCCATTTTCATTGGCAATCAACCGAATCCGGTTGGCATACATGCCCCCCAGTGCACTGGAATCGATGGCAAAATCCGGCTTATTGGCATCGGTGGTTTCATTTGAGGTAGCCAGGGTATTGCGGTCTACCTGCTGCTGGCCGGTGATGATATTTAGGGAGTCCGCATGCAATTGCCCGGCCACTTTGACGGAGCGGGCGATGATGTCGAAACGGTCGGTATTGGAGCCGTTCAAACCATTTTCACCAATACCGATGCGCCCGCCCTGCACATTAAAGCCCTGCAGTTCACCACCCTCCATGATGGCTTTACCGGTGGTCAGCGTGGCGTGGTTGGTATTAATGAAGCCGCAGCCGTTACAGCTGATGCCATTGGGGTTGGCCACCACCACATCGGCGCGGGCGCCGCCTACTTCGATATAGCCCCCCAGGTTGGACGGATTCTGGCCGATCACTTCATTGAGGATCAGACTGGCGGAGCCATTGTGTAGATTCGGATTGCCTTCGATGTAACCGCCCAGCTGTGTTTGTGTCACCTGCTGGCTGTTATTGAGCACTACCCCTTTGCTACCCACGTTGAAATCGTTATAGAAGTTCTGCGAAACGCCTTTATTGTTCGGGTTCTGGATATTCACCACCGGCACGCCATTGGCGGCCTGATCCATTGTCGGTCGACTCTTGGTGCCGTGGGTGGGGGTGATCGGCTGCGCCGACAGCAGCATGGGCTGCCAGATCATCAACAATGACAGCGTATAGACCAACCCCCGGCGAACGGGTTTGGCGGATGACTCAGAATTCGGCATAAAGTGAGGCATGGAGGGTGTACTCGCTGTCAGTCAGCTCTGTTGAATGCTGTTCCATAGGCCAGGAAATCTCGGTGGTAAGACGCACTGACCGGTAGCCCAACCGCACTCCGGCGGTGGTTGAATCTATGCGGGAAAAACCCTGTTCATTCTGGTTACCAGGCACTACCCCTGAGTCATACGCGGCAAAGGGGATCACCGAAAGAGGGCCGGTAATCGGCGGGTAGCCGTCAAACTGTACGCTGCCGGCCACGGCTGAATTTCCGTTCAGAGAAATATCCCGATACCCCCGAACCACTGAACTGGATGCCACCGAGAACCGTTCTACGGGGAACAAGACATCGCTGGCATACTGTGCATTCAACCGTAATGACAGGGCGCCATATAACGGCTTAATAAAGCGATTGGCTGTAAGATATGTCTGATAGCGCGTGTGCGCTTTCTCTGCAATTGAGATACCGCCCGGGAGGTGTGTCGCTGGCCCCATGCCCCAGCCCTCTTCCACGGTAACAGTGCCAGCCAGTTGTGTTCGCCCCCAAAGATGCTTGGCATTGATCCGTCCACCCAACGCTTTTAACTGGTAGGAGCTCACTCTTATGACGGCATCATCCAGCAGATTTTCGGTATCGGAATAGGAGCCCAACAGCGAGAAAGACAACCGGGAACGGTTACTGCGGTATAGCGTACGCGTAAGCTCAATGCGGGAGGTATCGGTAACGCCGGTGGTTTCAAAGCGCTGGAAGATGCCTTGGATTTCGTTTTCATATTGTTGACGGTTATAGCTTAGTGCCAGATTCCAGTACCCTAGGCTGATGTCATAACTGAGCCCGGCGCCCCAAGCGCGATCCGAAAATTCCGTGTCCAGATCACTGTTCAGGGAGAGGGATACCCTGTCGGTGAGGCCAAAGGGGCTTCCCCAATCCAGCCCCGCTTGGGCGGTGCCATGGGTAATATCGCCATAGTGTTCTTGATCCACCACCAACGTGCCCCGGTGGCGCTGTGGCCAGTCCGCCTGGCCGAGCACTATCGTGCCTCCTTGCTGCTCCCCCGGTGCCAGATCCATCTTCGCGTCTAGGTGAGGCAAACGCGCCAGGGTTTCCACTGCATGCTCCAAGCCGCGCAGATTCACCAAATCACCGGGCGACGCCGGCACAGCCCATTCCAGCACACGCACCGGCATGCCCACCGCCTCGAAGGATTCCACTTCGCCTGCCACTACAAGAAACACCAGGGTGCCGGACGCGATGTCCTGCTCGGGAATCAGCACTCGGCTGGTAACATAGCCCTTGTCGATCAACGCATTGGAAAGCACCGCCTGCAAGGCGCGGATATCCTGCATGCCAATGCAGGTACCTTCTACCTCCTCTGCAGGGCGGCGAAACCAGCGCCCAAACGGCAACGGGGCCTTATCCAACGTGTTGAATTTAACCGAGGCAATCTGGAAGCAACGATCGTATGCGCCAGAGCCTTCCGGGACCGGCACATGCAGGTTCGGCCTTTCGCCGGGCACCTGCATTTCCTGCAATTGCTGCTGCTGACGCTGACGCTCCTGCTCTTGCAGGCGGTCGAACATGCGTTGCTGGGAATTCGGCGCAGGGGCGGCCGTTACCGCCCCCACGCCTGTGATACCCACACAGAGACAGGCGGCGATAACGCCGTAACGAAATAACGGTTTTTCCCCCAACATGGCTATCCTTGCCTATTATCATCACACTGCCGAAGCGGGAAGGTTCATTGCCTTCTCGTAGTTGTGTATTGTGCTGCGGCGAATTAACAAACGGCGATTCTACACTTACAATTAAACTAACGGATTTGAGAGATAGCACGAACGTGAACTTCATCACACTGATCTCGACACAAACAGCCCAACAGTTTTTCCTTGTCTTTTTCTTGGCTTCTTTTAGTGCCACCGTACATAGCAGCTTGCGTCAGGCCACGGCGCCACTGATCAATGCATCTGCCCATTCTGACCATGGCGTCGACGAAGCCCTCAAAGCCAGCAAGGCACTGCAGCCTGCAGAACAGCTAGTTGTACAGAACCGTCTGCGCTTACGAAAAGCGGCCCTTTTGATGGTCGATGAACAGTTCAACCAGGCCCGGAAAACCTTAAGCACCATCGAAACCGCCAGCCCTTCCGGCGCCCAGGCGGGCCTGCTAATGGCTGAAAGTTATCGTCTTGAAAGCAACAACGAACAGGCAAGAAACTGGTTTTTGCGCACCGCACGGCACTTCCCTTACCGCGCGCAAACCCTGGCCGGCCTGATAAGCGCCGCCAGTGATCAACAAACAATGAACCCCGGCCTTGCTTTGGCCCTGTATAGCGAAGTGGAAACGCAAACCCAATTTGCCCAGGGCCAGCTGGAAGCCCTAATGGCCAGCGGGCATATCGAACCCATGGCCGTTATTTTTCCTTCTGCGATCAATGACGATGTACGCCGCACATTATTGAAGCACTGCCTGCGCCACCCGGATCTGAACCTGCTGCACGCCTCTTCAGATTTGCAAAAGGCGGTGAAAACTCTTTTGCAACTGCAGGCCCGTAACCGGCAACTCACTGAGCAACTCAGTGCGCTGACGCAAAAACTGGACGCTTACCACAAACAACGCAGCGATATTGAAACGACCCTCAGCAACAATGACGCCCAACTCTCTTCACTGAAGGGACAACTGATCCCCAATAACTTCGACCCGGGCCAGACACGCATCCGCAAGCGACTCACCCAATTGAATAACCAGCAAACCCGGCTGCAGGCACAGATCGCCTTCATTGATCAGGCCAGCCAATCACTGCCCGCGATTATCGACAAGATCCACCGCCAGGCTCGCCAACTTCACCACACTGCCATGGCACAACTTAAAGAAAGCCATATGGAGGTGGAAACAGTCCTGAATAACAGTTATCAGGCGTACCTCAGCGAAATGCGTAACCTGACCGCCGAAGCCCGATTGCAACGCGCCGAAATCCACCTTTCTGCCTCCCCCTAATGCGACTGTGCTCCGCCGTTAGGCCCCTACCTTTTCCCTGCGCACTGTGGTTCACTGCCGGCATTACGCCCTGAACACGGTACGCCATGCCCACACTCAAATGCCCCAGTTGCGAGCAAGTCCTTCGCCTTACCAGCAATAGCTGGCACTGCGATAACGGCCACCAGTTCGACCGCGCCAAGCGTGGTTATACCAACCTGTTGCTGGCACAGCAGCGCCGTTCCCGTTCTCCGGGAGACGACAAGGCCATGGTGCAGGCACGTACGGCGTTTCTGGAGCTGGGCCGTTATCAGCCATTGGCGGATACCCTGCTGGCCCATCTGCCGGATGAAGAACCGCCATGGCTGGATATCGGCTGTGGCGAAGGCTGGTACACGGATCAGTTTGCCCAGCGGCTAGGTGGCGTGAATGGTGTGGGCGTGGATATTTCCAAGTTCGCGGTGGATGCCGCCGCCAAGCGCAACAAGCGGGTTACCTGGCTGGTGGCCAGCGGCGCGCGCTTGCCCCTGTTTGATGCCAGCCAGCAACGCGTGTTTGTGCTGTTCACTCGCCTGTTCGTGGATGACATAGCCCGGGTGCTGCAACCCGGCGGGGAATTAATGGTTGTCGGCACCGGGGAAACGCACCTGCTACCGTTGCGCGAAGCCCTGTACGACGATGTGCGCCAGAGTGGTTTTGATGCGGGCACGTTTCTGGACGATCGTTTCGAGCTGCTATCCAGCGAGACGCTGCACTGCGAGTGGGAGCCGGAATCGGAAGAGGAATTACGCAACCTGCTGGCCATGACGCCTCATCACTGGCGGGCACGCCCCGATGCCAAGGCCGGGATTGGCGCGCTAGCCGGCAAGCCCATGAACGGGCATTTTGTGATTCAACGCTGGCGGCGTGTGGCGTAGCCGTCGTATTCGATCAAGCGTGGTGCCGAATTATGGCTACGCTTAATTCAACCCACAATCCACTTTTTAGGTAAGTCGAATGTACCCAAGGGCACAGACAGGCTGAAAAGTGTAATCTGACACCACAACGCACTTGGTCCGTCTTATCCTTCCTTCTTTCCCAGCACCCGATCCAGGTAACCGAGCAGGTCATCCGCATTGCTCACCGGCGCCCGGTACGCCAAATGGCCATCCGGGCGCATCAACCAGAGTCTGCCTTGATCGCCAAACGCGCTGGCGAACTCGCCCTCATGGTCACGCCAGATACGGGTGGTGCCTTCACGGGGTACGTCATCATCGGCGGTGGCGCGCGCCGCAATCACGGTCAGGTGCACGCGTTCACGATACTCTTGCCCGAGACGGTCACTCAGCGCATACATCACCAGCCGTTCGTTATGCTCAGGAAACTCACTCAGCTGCAATAGCAAATGATGCACTGGCTTACGCAACAAGCCATGCAACTGGTGAAAGTGTCCGGTCCGCACGGATTTTAGCGCCGCATCCGGTAGCCGGTCGCCCGGCAGCGGCCCTTGATGCCGCCAGCCAACATCCGCTTCCGGGCCACAGGTAACCAACGGCGAATTGCGATAGTGCACATCCAGCTGGCTGGCTGTGCGCAGCAGGCGACTGGAAATATTACCGCGGCTACCCGCCAATTTCAGCAGCGAATCCCGGCTGCGGCGCAGCATCGGCAATTTCACCAATGAAGCCCGCGATAGCATGTCCACGCCGTACAGCATCTTCTCCGCCACCGGGCGCCGCTCCTGCTCGTAACTATCCAGCAACGCGCCCTGCCCAAACCCTTTCAGATAGAAGGCCAGTTTCCAGCTAAGGTTGGAGGCATCCGCCAAGCCAGTATTCATTCCCTGCGCACCCAACGGGCTTTGCGCGTGGGCAGCGTCGCCGGCTAGAAACACCCGGTTGCGGCGGAAATGCTGGGCCAGCCGACGCTGAACGGAAAACTGGCTGAGCCAGCGAGGCTCGCCCAGATCCGGTGCTTCCCCCAGAATAGACGTCAGCCGTTCACTGAAAAGAGCCAAGCTTAAGGGCAACGTCGGTGGCTCGCGCCGTGCCATGATTAACCGCCAGCCCTGCGGCAGCGGCAACGCCAACAACAAGCCTTCTTCTTGCATGAATCCGTGAGAACGGTCGTTGCTCCAGGGGGCGTCCCAGAGCACATCTGCTAGCAGAAAGTGCTCGTTGTAATCCACCCCCTTAAAGCCTATGCCCAGCTGCTCCCGGACGGTGGACCCGACACCATCGGCACCCACCAACAACTCGCACTGCAAGGTCAGCACGTCTGCCCCCTGGCGAATACGTGCCTCTACGCCGCTGCCATCCTGGCGGAAATCCAGCAGCTCGGCGCTGCGGATCAATTCCCCTCCCAGCATCCGGTAACGGTCTATCAGCACCGCTTCCACTTCGGATTGCGGACAACTGAGCACCCACGGAAACGGCGCTTTCAACGTGGTGAGATCCAGCTCAAAGAGAAAGCCCTTATCACCATACACTGACACCGCCTTAAGCCGCCGCGACAGCTTGCGAATCGGCGCCAGCACCTCCAGTGCATCAAATATTTCCAGCGTGCGGGCATGCAATCCCAAGGCACGCGAATACGGCGAAGGCGCATCCAGCCGGTCGATGATGCAACAATCAATGTCATGACGGCGCAACCCAATGCCCAGCGCCAACCCTGTAGGGCCGGCACCAACAATCAATACTTGCGGTGTGCGGTTCTCGGTAATGGCGATGGTACACTCTCCTTATGTTACTCCCGGTTGGCATCAAGGCTCCGGATCAATCCGACTTGTTCGACGACGCACTTGGGCACACCGATGATGATGGTCTGCTACAGCCGCGCCGACACCTCAACGTTTACCCGAGTTCATCATGGCACAACCCGCAACACTGGCGGCGCGCAAAATTATCCACGTGGACTGCGACTGCTTCTATGCCGCCGTGGAAATGCGCGATGATCCGGCGTTGCGCAGCCGCCCCGTGGCGGTGGGCGGCGACCCACACCGGCGCGGCGTGATTGCCACCTGCAATTACCCGGCCCGGCAATTTGGGGTGCATTCGGCCATGGCTTCATCCCAAGCCCTGCGGCGCTGCCCAGAGCTGATTATTGTGCCTCCTAATTTCGACAAATACCGCAAAGTTTCAGCCCAGATCCACGACATTTTTCGTCGTTATACAAGCCTGATCGAGCCACTATCACTGGACGAGGCGTATCTAGACGTAAGCTCCAACGAGCAATTTAACAATAGTGCCACTCGTATTGCTCAAGCATTACGCCTAGATGTGCGCCGAGAAGTGGGCATTACCGTCTCCGCCGGCGTCGCCCCCAATAAATTCCTGGCCAAAGTGGCCAGCGACTGGCGAAAGCCTGATGGATTGTTCGTCATCCCCCCAGCACAGGTAGAGAGTTTTGTAGCCGCTTTGCCCGTTGGGAAAATTTCCGGGGTGGGCCGGGTCACCGGCGAGCGCATGAAGGGGCTAAATTTGAAAACCTGCGGCGACTTGCAACAGCTGAGCCGGCTGGAACTGGGTCAGCATTTTGGCAGTTTTGGAGAACGGCTTTACCACCTGTGCCGAGGAGAAGACAGCCGCCCGATACAGACGGGCCGGCGGCGCAAGTCCGTTTCCGTGGAACGAACCTACGACAAAGATCAGCCCACACTCACCGACTGGCTGAGAGAGCTGGAGGGGCTGATTGAAAAGTTAAAGGAGAGGTTTGCCAAGCTGGACGAGCACTACATGATCAGCGGTTTGACCGCTAAAGTGAAATATCAGGACTTTATCAGCATGAGCTGTGACAAGGCCGGCACCGACCTGGACCCGGCCCATTTCGAAACCTTGTTTTGCCAGTTATGGGAACGTCGGGAAGGTCCTGCTAGGCTACTGGGCATCGGTGCTCGACTACGCGACCTGAAAGCCCCCCAGCAGCCAGACCTATTCCCGGAAGAAAGGGAAAAGGCTATGCGCAGCCAGCGTAATAGGCTTTGAAGCCGTTAAAAACTCAAAAGCCCCCCCAACAGCCTAGTGCCACTGAAAACCCCTCCTGTGGCACCCTGTATATGCTCGGCACGCAGCAAGAGCACCCCTTACACTCCGCCCTTTGCTTCGCGTTTCAGGCGCTTAAACACTTGGCGGTAAATCCAAGGTATTGAACGTTCAACTCGTTTTCAGGCGAGTCAGTGAATTAGCCCAAAAGGCGTAATACAACCTTTGCTGGCCCGCGGCTTCCTACGCTCTTGGTTACCACCAAGGCCAATGCGTGTTGATGGCTGCCGCGTGTTGCGCCTTTCTTCGTTCGCCTTTAGTGCACCCGCTGGCAAACCCGGTCATGCAGGTCCGCCGGGATCAGCCCATCCATTAATTCCCGGCCACGGCGTTGCACCGGCTCCATTTGCGCATCCAAGTAGGCATCCAGCGTAGCGACACAATCGGCACAATAGGTGACTGTAACCGAGTCTGGATGCTCGCAAGCCGCTTTAACGGCCTGTTCCAGTTGGTTCAAATATTTGAGCAACATGCTTTGCTCCTGAGTCTCGCTCTCTGCAAGGGCCTATTTAAAGGGCCTAGTCAGCGGCCCTCGAAACTGATCAAGCCTGATTGATGATGACGACAATTCGATGACAACGGCTTGTCGCAGATCAAGGTAACCGGCCCTCTGCGTGTATGGGGAAGGCCTGGCACACAAAACTCTGGAAACACGTACCAGACTCGATGTTAAATCCGACGCGTGTGTCGCCCCGCCGTTCCCGACCGAAATGTAAAAACCACAGCTTACCGACAAACGGAACCGCCAAGACTTCCCCATGGTTGAAAGCGAGTTTCCCACCCCAACCACTCCTTTCTCACCCGGACTACGGTACTCTCTCCGAACGCCAAGAAAGAGACACCCTAGAAGTACGCGATATGTGTCTTAACATACCTGACGATTTACGACGGACCGACCCTATGACCGAAACGGTATCGACCATTGTGGCGCCGGAAGGCAGCCTGGAAGTGCTTAGCCAGCATGAAGTGGAGCGCCTGCGCGACACCTCCGGTAGTGGGCTGCACGATTTACTGCGCCGCTGCGCTCTGGCCGTGCTCAACTGCGGCACCCCCACCGACGACAGCCGCGAAGTGCTGGAAACCTATCACGACTTTGAAATTGAGGTGATTCAGGAAGACCGTGGCCTACGCCTAAAACTGGACAATGCGCCTGCTGGCGCCTTCGTGGACGGACGCATGATTCGCGGTATCCGCGAGCACCTGTCAGCGGTGTTGCGCGATATCGTTTACGTGGCCAACGAGATTCAAAACAATGACCGCTTCAACCTGACCAGCAGTGAAGGCATTACCAATGCCGTGTTCCATATTCTGCGTAACGCTGGGGTACTTAAAGCCGGCGCATCGCCGAATATCGTTGTATGCTGGGGTGGGCACAGCATCTCCCGCCACGAATACGATTACAGCAAAAGCGTAGGCTACCAGTTGGGCCTGCGGCACAAAGACATCTGCACCGGTTGCGGCCCCGGAGCCATGAAAGGCCCCATGAAAGGGGCACACGTGGCTCATGCCAAACAACGGGAGAAAGAAGGCCGCTATCTGGGCATTTCCGAACCGGGCATTATTGCCGCCGAAGCGCCCAACCCCATCGTTAACGAGCTGGTCATTATGCCGGATATCGAAAAACGACTGGAAGCGTTTTTGCGACTGGCCCACGGCATCATTATCTTTCCCGGCGGGGTCGGCACCACCGAAGAAATTCTTTATTTATTAGGCGTACTGCTGCACCCGGATAATGCTGATATACCGCTGCCCATGGTACTCACCGGCCCAGCCAGCAGCGCCGACTATTTCCGGCAAGTCGATGCTTTTATTCGTTATACCTTGGGCGAAAAAGCAGCGGAACGTTATAAAATCATTATTGATGATCCGGAAGCGGTGGCTTTGGACATGTGCCACGGCATGGACCGCTTAACCCTGTTCCGCCGGGATAATGATGATGCCTTTTACTTCAATTGGCGCCTTAATGTGCCGCTGGAATTTCAGCACCCCTTCTTGCCCACCCACGAGGCCATGGCAACGCTGAACCTTAGCACCGACCAGCCGGTTCACGAACTGGCCGCCAACCTGCGCCGCGCCTTCTCCGGCATCGTTGCAGGCAACGTTAAAGAGCATGGTATTCAGGCCATAGAAAAACACGGCCCCTACAAGCTTCACGCCCCCAACGCGCTGATGATTCATTTGGACGAGCTACTCACAGCCTTTGTAGAACAGCAACGCATGAAACTGCCTGGCAGCCATTACGAACCGTGCTATGAGTTGGTGGGGTAACAGATAGCGACTAACGACGAGCCGCCGTGTAGACGTTCCCTTCGAGGGATGGCTACAGCCGCTAGATAAATAAAAAACCCCGGGACCCGGGGTTTTTTATGCTGCGTGTAACATGACGCGTGTGCGCCTTTTGTTACCGTGGCTGCATGCGGATAGCGCCATCAATACGGATGGTTTCACCGTTAAGGAACGTGTTCTCGATCATGTGACACACCAGCTGACCATATTCCTTGGGGTGCCCCAAGCGTTTCGGGAACTGGGTCATTTCGATTAATGGCTGTTTCACCTTGTCCGGAGCCGCATTCAGCAACGGGGTATTGAAAATGCCCGGGGCAATGGTGTTACAACGAATGCCCAGCGGAGCCAAATCACGAGCGATGGGAAGCGTCATGCCGACCACGCCGCCTTTAGTTGCCGCGTAAGCGGCTTGGCCAACCTGGCCATCGAATGCCGCCACAGACGCAGTATTCACAATCAGGCCGCGCTCGTTGTCTTCATCCGGCTCGTTCTCTGCCATGGCAGCCGCCGCGAGACGGGCCACGTTGAAAGTACCGACCAAGTTGATCTGCACCACCATGTTGAATACGCCCAAATCATGGGGCTTGTTCTCACGGCCCACGACTTTCATGGCTGAGCCCACACCGGCGCAATTCACGCATACATGAATGGCACCGAATTTGGCCATCGTGGCATCCACGGCAGCTTTCACCGAGGCTTCATCTGTCACGTCAGCTTGGGTGAAAGCAGCGTTATCACCGAGCTGGTCCGCTACTTCCGGGCCGCGCTTGTCGTCGCGGTCAAAAATCATGACCTTGCCACCCTTGGCAATAATCGCTTCTGCTGTCGCCTGGCCCAGGCCTGAAGCCCCACCGGTAATCACGGCCACTTTATCGGTAATATTCATATGCTCTCCTTCTTGTGAAAGGTAGAAAGGTAACGGGTCCATGTAATATTGCCCAGAGTATACCCAGCCCGGCCAAGCGACTCATTGTTACTTTCGCTCAAACCGGGACTGCTTTAAGGTGATATTGCGTCATTGCAGTCATTATCCATTTCGACCGCACCTTGGCCCACGGCATGGGAGGGAAAGCCTTGCCAGACACCGTCAGACAGGACGATACCACTTGGCTCGCCGCCGCGTACCGGCGAACCCGACAATTCAGCGAGCAGTTGTGTGCCCCCCTGCTCGCCGAAGACATGGGCCTGCAAGCTTGCCCGGAAACCAGCCCGCCACGCTGGCATCTCGCACATACCACCTGGTTCTTTGAAACTTTTCTGCTCAAACCTCACCTGCCAGGTTATCGGCCACACAACCCCGCGTTCGAATACCTCTTTAACAGCTATTACAACGGCATCGGTGAACAGTACCCACGCCCCCGGCGACATCTGCTATCGCGACCCACCAACGACGAGGTAATGGCTTGGCGCCATCAGGTAGACGTGGCCATAGACACGTTGCTGGCGCGGACCGGTAACCTCAATGATCTGGTGCAGCTGGGCATCAACCACGAACAACAACATCAGGAACTGCTGCTCACAGATCTGAAATACAGCTTCTCTTTCAACCCCCTATCTCCGCATATCACCCGCCCCATCAACACCACGAATCAGGCCAACGAAAGCACGCCACCGCTAACGTTTCAGTGCTTCGAAGGAGGACTGGTGGACATTGGCGCCCATAGCGACTTCGCGTTCGATAATGAAACTCCCCAGCACAAGGCTTGGCTAGAACCGTTTCAATTAGCCAATCGGCCCGTTACCCAGGGAGAATTTCGCACCTTTATTCAGGATGGTGGCTATCGCAATTCGGACCTGTGGCTCTCCGATGGCTGGAGCTGGGTGCAACAGAAAGGTATTGAGCGCCCGCTGTACTGGAACGCAGCGTTGAGCCACCACTTCACTCTGGCCGGTGAACAACCGCTTGCTGATAACCAGATTCTTGCCCATGTGAATTACTACGAGGCCGACGCCTACGCCCGCTGGGCGGGCAAGCGGCTGCCCACAGAGCAGGAATGGGAGCATGCCGCCCGCGCCCAAGCGATCGCCGGCAACTTTGCCGACGAGGGCCTGTTCCAGCCCGACATGGTCCGTAACTCAGCCCTTTCTCACTTATTTGGCGACGTTTGGGAATGGACCGCCAGCGCCTACCTGCCCTACCCGGGCTTTCAAGCCGAAAGCGGGGCCGTGGGCGAATACAACGGCAAGTTCATGTGTAATCAAATGGTACTGCGCGGCGGCTCATGCGCCAGCAGCGCCAACCACCTGCGCGCCAGCTACCGCAATTTTTTCTACCCCCATTTGCGCTGGCAATTCAGTGGGATTCGACTCGCCAGCAACCTAAGGACGAAGCATGCCTGAACAACATTCTGCACTTTCTACCGAGGCGACGATGACGCAGCAAAAGATGCCGTTGAATCAACAGCAGCTTCGTCCCAATTTGACCTTTTATGATTTGTACCCCCCCACCACGGACATGCTTGCCGAAGTCAGCCAGTCCTTATCCGCCGCCAGCCCTTCGCTCCACCCCAAATATTTTTACGACGAAACCGGGTCTGCCCTGTTCGACCGAATCACCCGCACCCCGGAGTATTACCCCACCCGCACGGAAACCGAGCTACTCACCGGCTACGCCGAAGAAATCCGGGCACGCCTTGGGCGGCCGCAAGCCATCGCCGAACCCGGAGCCGGGAGTTGTGAGAAAGTGCGCCTGCTGCTGGATGCCTGGCAGCCGCACCACTATATGCCGCTGGAAATTTCCCGCGAGTGCCTGCTGGATGCCTCACAACAACTGGCCGGCGACTTCCCCGGCGTACACATCAGCGCCGTATGCGCCGATTACTGCCAGACCATGGCCATGCCCCAGGCGCTGGCACAATCGGGCCAGGTGGTGTTTTTCCCCGGCTCCACCATTGGCAATTTCGAACCCTCCGCCCGGGCCAATTTCCTCAAAGGGCTGCGTAAGCTGGCCGGGCCCGGTGGCGCACTGCTAATCGGCGCGGATTTACAGAAAGCAGATACCCAGCTGAACGCTGCCTACAATGATGCCGAGGGCTTCACTGCGGCGTTCAATCTGAACGCACTCCACCATCTGAACCGGGAACTGGACTGCCAATTCGACACCGACAATATGCGCCATGTGGCGTTCTACAACAGGGAACAACAACGCATCGAGATGCACCTAGAGTGCCTGTCCGATCAGCACATCCAGCTCGGCGAACGCAGCCTCACCCTCAATAGCGGCACCCGCATTCACACCGAGAACTCCTACAAATTCACGGCAACCAGCTTCAGCGCCGAGTTGGTCGCTGCCGGCTTTACACCTCTAAACTGCTGGACCGACCCACAAAACCTGTTCAGCCTGCACCTGGCGCAGGCCTGAACGTAAAAGCTGTATCCTCGCTAAGGCTAATAGTGTGAACCGATTCCAGTATCGGTATACTGGATGGCGTTTTGCTGTGCAGATATTCCAGCGATAATAAGAGTGGCTACGGCAAGAACCGTAGCATAGGGAGATCGGATGCTTGAACTCATCAGCGCTGCGCGCCGTCGGAAACGGCCGCCTACGCACCAGCTTTTTGATGTGGTCACCATGGAATTCCGGGTGGGCCTGCTGGATATCGACTTGAACATGCATCTGAACAATGCCAAGTACCTGAAGTTCATGGACCGCAGCCGTCTGGAACACGCTGTTGTCACCGGCCTGCTCAATCGCATGCTTGAAGCCCGCTGCAACGGCGTGGTGGCCAATACCGAAATCGCCTATATCCGCGAACTGCGCCCTTATCAGCAATTTCAGGTCCACACCCGGATTCTGGGTTGGGATGATAAATACCTGTACTACGATCAACGTTTCGAATCCCAGCGCAAACTGCACACCCACGCTCTGCTACGGGTCGCCAACGTCTACGGCGGCAAATCCGTCAGCCCCCAGACAGTGCAGGAAATGACCGGCATGAACCTGACCTCACCAGACCTGCCAGAATATGTGGAACAATGGAAACAATTGCTGCAAACCAAGCGGCGGCTGACGGAAAACGACTGAGGGAATAAAGCCCCGCTATAAGCCTCGAACCGCCAGCAGAACAGCCTATCGCATTATTATTCTCCAGCATTGCCGTATCCGTTGTTTCCGGAACGGCCTTGCTTATTATTTATTACGTGCAACATGAAGCCATTTTGCCCGCATTGCTCAAGCAGGACAGGCCCTGCATAGAGGTTCTTGCACCCGTCACTGCGGAGCAAAGGCAAACGCTCAAATTACCATCAACCGGCCGGCGAAGCCCTCCCAGAGCCGAGGTTTTCTGTTAGGATTTTGCCATGGCAGTAAATCGAATCCACACCCCCTGTATTGGCGTTTGTTCCACCGTTTTCGGTGACACGGTTTGCCGTGGCTGTCGCCGTTTCAGCCACGAAGTGGTGCACTGGAATGGCTACACCAACCAGGAAAAAACCATCGTCTGGCGGCGGTTGGATCTGTTGCTGTGCCAAGTGGTAAACAACTATTTTGTGATAGCGGATGCTGATCGCTTGGCCGCCGAGCTGGATTTCCAGAACTTGCGCTACCAGACTCAGCTGTCCCCCCAGGGCTGGGTGCCGGAACTGCTCAAGGCCGCCGGCTCCAGAATGATTCCCTACGAGCACTTTGGCCTGCGCGCCCTTCCCCCCACCGACGCGATGACCCCGCGCCAACTGTACGATCAGATCAGCGCTGAGTGTCATGCCCTATCCCAGGCCCACTATGACCGCTCCTACGCACGCCCGGTTACCTTGGTCGCCGAACTCACTCAGCACGCCGCTCGGGAGAAAGGGTTAATCTAATAGTAAATCTCCTCCTGAAGGCTCCCTCCCCGCCCATAGATCAAGCAGTGGCACACTAAAGGAATGAACATTGCACTTACTCTGTGAATTCCCATGGTCAACGCCCAACCCAAGCTCCCTGCCCAAACGCTCCGCAAACGGCAGCAAACTACCTGTGCGACCCGAAGTAGATGTACCGAGTATGGCCTCACGGCATACCTGTTACCCTGATTGCCACAGAGCTCGACGTTAGGGGCGCCGGCCCACTAAATCTTCACTTTGACAAAAGGAAGCGTTGATCATTGCGCTTTAGCCGTGCCGGTTTTCCGTGGAGCACGATACAACGCCGAGTGAAAGCCTTCGATGCAGACAACCTCTTCTCCTGCCGCGCGCCCCCCCATCCTCACCACAACCATTGCCGATGCTGTGCGCACCTCTTATTGCGTGTCGCTCTGAAACACGCCCATCACCGTGGCCAGAACTGCATAAGTCGCGTCGCCTCGGCCACCCTACAAGCAAAGAGCACTGCACAGGTGCGAGGGGGCTAGGGCTTTATGCCAACAGGGCCGACATCATGTTCCCAAGGTGTCACTACGGTAAAAAGCGGCACGCGAGTGCCCCCCATTTAACCCGGTGCGCAATATTTGATCGCGTTTGGTTGCAATATGGTGGACTCGACACTGCGCCTGCCCGCGCTCAACACAACTAAACCAGCACAACGGAAACGGGATGGCGGGCAACGGAAGATAGGGTTACAGGGAGTTCGCCGCCTTAGTCAGGGTTGACTGCATATCCTTGAGCGCGGTTCGTGCCTCGATTCCTTCTGAATGAGCAAAAAACCCTAATATCAACGCCCCCGACACCAGAAACGCCAATGCCAGCAACACCACTTTTTCTTTTTCCAGCCCTCGGGAGGCTGGCGAAGGGGGTTTTTCGTCGTAAGGATTGCGGTTGTTATTGTCATCGTGGTTGTCTTGCATCGTGCCTCCATCAGAACCTCTTATGGTTTTACCCACCCAGCCAGGCAAGCACAAGGCAAGAACTGACCGTTTATCTGACAGCGGCCCATCACCCTATAGGCACAAGGCAATCGTTTAAAACAAGGCTTCAGCCTATTCCCAGAACGCAAAAGGCCGCAACAGCAAGCTGTTGCGGCCTCTCTTTGTGATGGTGCGCCAGGAAGGACTTGAACCTTCACACCTCTCGGCACCAGAACCTAAATCTGGCGTGTCTACCAATTCCACCACTGGCGCAATGGGCGGCTATTCTAGCAGGCTATCGAGTAATTACCAGCCCTCATCCACCCGTTAATTTGCCGCGCAGGATACGGTGAAGTGCCTGCAGATCCTCACCGATTTTGCTCACCCGGTTTTACTGCCCGTTCTCGCACGTATCACCCGCCTGTACTGTCGTCTGAAAGACAGGCTGAGAACTTGACTCTCAGCTAACGCAGGCCACCTTGAGCCCGCCAAGCCGCAACCAAAACCACGCTACCAAAAACAGCTGGAAGCGCGCTGCTTCAGAGCGACTAACCGCATTTACCGGGCTGGAGAAACCAAAGGGCGGCAGCCTGGCCATGCCGAGCTACGCGATCAACGGCCCTCCAGTGAATCCAGGCGCCTGTTGACTTGCAAGCGATAGGCATCAAATGCGGCAATCGCCGCTTCCACATCATTCACAGTGGCATCCAGTGCGGAGATCTTGCCCTGGGCCTTTTCCATCTTGGCCAAACCATTTTTCAGGTTAGTCTGTTCACGCTCTAATTGCTTGATGCTGTCGACCAGCACTTCCACTCGGGTCTGCATTTGCCCGATCTGGCTTTGCCATTGGTCGCTGCTTTTGTTCACTGCTGCCACAGCACTTTCTACCTGCTTTTTGAGCGCAGCTGCATCGGTGCTAATATTTTTTAATTTGCTGTCCACACCGGCCTGGCTTTTTTTAACCTCGTTCACCGAGGAAGACAGTGCGTTCAATACTTTTTCCTGCTTGGCAATGGCAGCTTTATTACGCGTGTCGCTCAAGTCCCTCAGTTTGCGAATCTCATCTTCGTTGGCCTCCAGCTTCTTGCCATGAGATTGCACCGTATCGAGCAATTTCCCAGAGGACTGGTTCAAGCTCTCATCCGTAGCGGACAGACGAGATTGCAGGTTGCCCATCTTTTCGCTGGATTCAGTCAAGCGACTGTCCAGCTGCGCTTGCAGACCAGCCACTTGCTTGCTGAACCAGACACCCAGCCCAGCAATCAGCACCACTAATACCAAGCAGGCGGCCACCCAGCCACCATTGCCGCCACCACCGGAAGAAGGCGGCTTTTGCGGTTTCGGGGCGCTTTTTTTGCTCCTCGGCGGCGTGCTCCCCCCCCCTCCGCCCGGTGAAACAGAAGGGGGAGTGCTTGCCCTGGGCTCATCAACGGCAACGTCATCCAAATCACCCAAATTCACTTCACGATCTCGCGTCATTCCACAATCCTAATCAGAGCCTTGGCTAATCGTGCCAAGGTTCATACCAAAAGACCGTTTACAGTCTCTACTTTTCGTTCACCCGATGCATTTCACGCGAACATTTTACTCTTGCTCTGCTGTTTTTTCGGGCAACGGCTACTCGGTGGCGAAACAAACCCACTCACTCAGTTCATGTTTGCCTTCTTCATTACACTTTTTTCTCATCGTTATCACGGGTGTGGAACACCTTCCGGCAACAAGATCCCGTGCTTATCGGACGCTAGCAAACTTGCTCTTCTGTCGCTATAGAGACACAAAAAAGGCCGCAAAAGCGGCCTTTTTTGTTACCTAAACGGTACCTGTAACGTACCTTCAGGTTTACCCGGCTGGGCTTAGGCAGCAAAATTGCTGGCCGCGAAATCCCAGTTAATCAGGTTCCAGATGGATTCCAGATACTTGGGACGGGCATTGCGGTAGTCCACGTAGTACGCGTGTTCCCACACGTCTACGGTGAACAGCGGGGCTTGGCCCTTGCCGTGGGCAATGGGCGTGTCCGCGTCGTCAGTGTTAACGATTTCCAGGCTGCCATCACTGTTTTTTACCAGCCATGTCCAACCGGACCCGAAATTGCCCGTCGCTTTAGCATTAAACTGCTCTTTGAACTCGTCGAAAGAACCGAATGCCTTGTCGATGGCTGCGCCCAGATCACCACTGGGAGCGCCGCCGCCATTAGGGCTCAGGCTGTTCCAGTAAAACGTGTGGTTCCATACCTGCGCTGCCTGGTTGAACAGACCGCCTTCGGCGCTCTTGATGATTTCTTCCAGGGATTTGCCTTCGTTGTCGGTGCCAGCAACCATGTCGTTCAGCTTGGTCACGTAAGCGTTGTGATGCTTGCCATGGTGGTACTCAAGCGTCTCGGCAGAAATATGCGGTTCCAGTGCATTTTTCTCGAACGGAAGTGGCGGTAATTCAAAAGCCATAATTTGTCCCCTGACGTCATGTTGTCCCATTGCTCACAGCAGCTTGCTCACAACAACGGGCAGAAATTCCCCACAGGCAACCTGCCGGTGGCCTGCGGCTAAGCGATAATACCAAGCTACCGGTCGTGTTCTCTACTCTGGCAAGGCTTTGCCTTTCTTCATCATAGGCTAAACCTATCATTTACCAGCAATATGTGACCGGCAGGTCCTTGTCAGATGGGGCGCGATGCCCTTGTTTCAAGTACAATGCGCTCCAATTTTTACGTTCAGAACGTTTCTTTTGCGTTCTGTTAACGCCTTCAACTGTTTGGCAGGAGAAAAACATGTCTGATGATGCCGTAGTGATTGTAAACGGTGCCCGTACCGCCATGGGCGGTTTCCAGGGTGCCCTGTCCGCTGTCAGCGCCCCGGAGCTGGGCGCCGCGTCTATCCGCGAAGCCGTAACCCGCGCCGGCCTAAAACCCGAAGACGTGCAGGAAGTCATCATGGGTTGTGTGCTCCCCGCCGGCCTGAAACAAGGCCCGGCTCGACAAGCCATGCGCCTGGCCGGTTTGCCGGACAGCACCGGGGCCACCACCATTAACAAACTGTGTGGCTCCGGCATGAAAGCCACCATGTTTGCCTACGATTCCATCAAGGCCGGCACCAACGAAATCGTGGTATCCGGCGGCATGGAATCCATGACTAACGCCCCCTACCTGCTGGATAACGCGCGCGCCGGCATGCGCATGGGCCACGGCCAAGTTATGGACCACATGTTCCTGGATGGCCTTGAAGATGCAGAAACTGGCCGCCTGATGGGCTCCTTTGCCCAGGAAGTGGCCGACAAGCGCAGTATCAGCCGCGAAGACATGGACAACTACGCCATCGAATCCTTGAACCGGGCCAATGCCGCAGTCGACAATGGTTGGTTTAAGGATGAAATCGTGCCGGTGACCGTGAAGACCCGCAAGGGTGAAACCGTGGTCGATACCGACGAACAGCCGGCTAACGCCCGGATCGACAAGATCCCTAGCCTGCGTCCAGCCTTCGCCAAAGACGGCACCGTCACCGCCGCCAATGCCAGCTCCATCTCTGATGGCGGTTCGGCTTTGGTACTGGCCAGCGAATCCGTTGCCAACGAGCGTGGCCTGCAGCCACTGGCGCGCATCCTCGCCCATGCCACCAACAGCAAGCACCCTAGCGAATTCACCATTGCCCCGATTGGTGCCACCGAAGCAGTAATGAAGAAAGTGGGCTGGAGTGTGGACGATGTGGACCTGTTCGAAATCAACGAAGCCTTCGCCATGGTAGCGATGTTGCCAATGATGGATCTTGGCATTCCCCACGAAAAGCTGAACATTCACGGCGGCGCCTGTGCCCTGGGCCACCCGGTGGGTTCCACCGGTTCACGCATCATTCTCACCTTGATCCACGCGCTCAAGCGCACCGGCGGCAAACGCGGTGTGGCCAGCCTGTGCATTGGCGGCGGTGAAGCCACCGCAGTGGCCATTGAGCTGGTGTAAGGTGTAAGTACGCCAGACGCAAACGGGGCCTTCGGGCCCCGTTTTTTTATGTATATAAAGATAACCCGGCGTACCGCAGGAGCCATGACGCCATAGCGAAAAACGGGGCCGGCGTCACCGGCAATCGCGCCCGAGCCACCGCTCCCAACAACGATTACTGCCGACCCTCATCCCGAAACATCCCCTTTCACTTTCAAACTCTGTTGCACTTTCCTGACCGAATTCGCCCTGCCTTGTATACGCAAACCCGGATTTCCACTGTACTCTGACTCCCTAGTCATCATGTTAGAACCAGAGCCCCGGGAGCACCATGTCAGCATTACCCGTTATCACCGCCATGGGCGGCATTAATGCGGCGGGCCGCAGCGCCCAGCATTTCGCCTTTCAAAGGCTTATTTTCGACGCGCTGGACTTCTCTCAACAGCAGGACACGCTGAATTCGCTGAACCGGCTTACCGGCGCAGACCAAGATAGCATGCTGGCGCGCACCCTGATCCGAGCGCTCCCCGATAGCCACCAACTCCACGGCGCGCTCGCGGGCACCAGCGATTCCCCTATCACCCTGGAAATGCGCAACATGGATCTGCCTGATAGCCTGCCGCCGGGCTGGCAGGTCCATGCTATAGACAAGCGCCGCAGCCGCGTCACCTTACCTGCCGGGCTGGGGCTGCACGTGCCCCTCGATACCCCCCGCCGGGTCAGTGCCGCTGGCCAGTTGCCGGACGGTTTCGACCCCGGCGCCCTGTACGCGTCGCGCAGCCACCCCCGCGCGTTGCAAATGGCCATTTTCGGGATCAGCGATGCGTTGGGCGATTTGGGCCTCGATTGGGCAACAGTAGCCGCCCATGTACGCCCCGATCAGGTGGCCGTGTACGCCAGCAATGCCATGTCGCAGATGGATGACAATGGCCTCGGCGGGGTAATGCGTTTTCCTCCCAACGGCCAACGCATCACCTCCAAACAAGTGCCATTGGGGCTGGGGGAAATGACCGCCGATTTCCTCAATGCCTATGTGTTGCATTCCGTGGGCACCACCGGTGGCATGCTGGGCGCCTGTGCTACCTTCCTCTACAACTTGGAAAAGGGCGTCCACGCCATTCGCAATGGTCGAGTGCGGGTCGCCATTATCGGCACTAGCGAAGCGCCGTTGGTACCGGAAATCATGGAAGGCTACCGCGCCATGGGCGCCTTAGCGGAAGACCAGGCATTGGCCGCCTTGGACGGCGCGTCCACGGCGGACTTGACCCGGGCCTGCCGGCCGTTCTCCGGGAATTGTGGCTTCACCATGGCCGAGTCCGCTCAATTCACCGTGCTGATGGATGATGCCCTGGCACTGGAACTGGGCGTCGACATCTTGGGCGCTGTACCCGATGTATTCATTCACGCCGACGGGGCCAAGAAATCCATTTCCGCTCCCGGCGTGGGCAACTACCTAACCGTGGGCAAAGCCGCAGCCCTCACCCGCCAACTCATCGGCGAGCAGGGGCTACGTGAACACAGTTTCGTACACGCTCACGGCACCGGCACGCCACAGAACCGGGTAACTGAATCGGTCATCCTGGACCGAGTAGCGGAGGCCTTCGGTATCCGACAGTGGCCAGTGACTGCTATCAAAGCGTTTGTTGGCCATTCTCTGGGCAGCTCCGGTGGTGATCAGTTGGCCGCGGCCCTGGGCAGCTTTGCCCATAACCAGATACCCGGCATCCGTAGCATCGACCATATCGCCGATGACGTGCACCGCCAGCACCTAGATTTCGCCATGGATCATGTCCAACACGACAACCTGCAAGCCACCCTGATCAACTCCAAAGGGTTTGGCGGCAACAACGCCACCGCCGTGGCTCTGGCGCCGTCAGTAACCCAGGAAATGCTGCAACACCGCCATGGCGCCCAAGCCATGGCTCGCTGGGAGAGCCGCCGGGAAAACGTGCTGGAAGCGAAAAGCCGCTTCCGTAACCACTGCCTCAACGAGACACCGCGGCCAATTTATCGATTCAACGATGGCGTGCTCGGCGACGAGGCAGTGACATTGAGCGGGAAAGCCGTACAGCTCAACGGCGGCACGATCATGGAGTTTGATGACGATAGTAATCTCGCGGACTACCAACTCAATCGATAATTGTGCCGTTATGCGGCAAGCGATGCCTCACATCGTTTGCCGTCAACGCGAGGATAAACCCTTAACGAACCGGCACCTCGAAAGCCGCACAGGCCTAGCGCTGCCAACACGGGTGCGGTGCGGTAGCGCCATGCTTAGCCCAGTGACCGCCTTCTTTACAGAATAAGGCACGGTATAACATGAGAGGTTGACCGCAAGGGACCCTGGAGGGTTTTTCAACTTTGGACCTACGGCGTTCGGCTTGGTTACCTGATAAGGTTGCCTCACTGCATGCCATGGACCGATTATGACCCGCTTGAAACTTGCCCTGTTGATTCTCCTCGCCCTGATTGCCAGCACCGCCCTGTGGCACCGTTATAAACCCCTGCCCGCAGGGCTGTCGCTCAAGGGCGACCTGCATGCGGTACATGGGTTGAAACTACTGGTGGACGATACCTGGGAAAGCGATGAAGGTGAGGGCAGCAAACGGTTTAGCCGCCAGCATATTTTTGACGAATTCTTCCGGCTGATTGGGCAGGCGGAAAAAATGATCGTAATCGACATGTTCCTGTTCAATGATTTTCAGGGCGCCGGCAGCGAAAGTTACCGCGCGCTGTCCGGGGAGCTAATCGATGCCCTGCTAACCCAGCGCGACAAGCATCCAGATCTGCCCATCGTGGTCATTACCGACCCCATCAACACGCTTTACGGTGGGCTGCACAACAAGCCTTTGGCACGCCTGAAAAACGCCAACATCACCGTCATTACCACCCCGCTCCCTACCCTGCGCGATTCCAACCCCAGCTGGTCCGGGCTGTGGCGAGTATGCTGTCAGTGGCTGGACAACAATGCCAACAAGGGCTGGCTGCCCAATCCCATGGGGCCCGGTAAGGTGCCGCTACGCAGCTACCTGACGCTGCTTAACTTCAAGGCCAACCACCGTAAAACCCTGCTGGTGGATGAAGGCGCACACTGGACCGCACTGGTAACCTCCGCCAATGCCCACGATGGCAGCAGCGCCCACAGCAATATCGGGCTGCGATTTCAGGGCAATGCCGTTAACGACCTACTCGCCAGTGAACTGGCCGTGGCAAAATTGGCCCACACCGCTTTGCCAACGTTACCGACTTTACCCACGCAACCAGCCAATCCTGCGGCCGATACACACTTGCAAATGCTTACCGAAGGGGCCATTCGCGACGCCCTGCTCGCCACCCTTGAGCACAGCCAAACGGAAGATCGGGTCGACATTTCCGTGTTTTACCTATCCCATCGTCCGCTGGTGAACGCGCTGCTAGCCGCACACCACCGAGGCGTACAGCTCCGCGTACTGCTCGACCCTAACAAGGATGCGTTTGGGCGAGAGAAGAACGGCATCCCCAACCGTCAGGTGGCCCATGAATTACACAAAGCCGGCATCCCGGTTCGCTGGTGTAATACTCAAGGGGAACAATGCCACACCAAGATGCTACTACGGCGCAACACCAACAGCGCTGAGCTCATTCTTGGCTCCGCTAACTACACTCGCCGCAATTTGGATAATCTGAATCTGGAAAGCAACGTTCGTCTCACCGCCGCACCGGATCAGGCCATCATGCAACAGGCCGCTGACACCTTCGAACGGCGCTGGGAAAATCGCTTCCATGAAAAACACAGCACGGACTATGAGGTGTATGCGGACGATTCGCAGTGGAAGTACTGGCTGTATCGGGGAATGGAATTTACCGGGTGGAGCAGTTTTTAATGCAAAGCCCGCGCTGTAAGCGCGTCGCTGACGCGATCAAGCAGCAAGATCAAGGGCACTTCACCACAGAGCATATGGAGCGCACAGAGCACGCGTGGATGATTTTTCTTTTCCCGGTGATTTCTGTCTCTTCTGTTGTAGGCTTGCTTTAACCGTTTGGCTATCGCGCCACCAGCGACGCGCCGACAACTCAGTTATCCGTTACCCTAGCGTCTTTCACCGGCCGGTTACGGTGCCAATCCAGCCCACTGACCACACCATTAATCAGCCAGGCCGCCGCAGCCAAACCGCCGGCCATGGGCCAGCCCCAGCTTTGCGGCAGCAATTCTGTACCGGGAACAAACCACAGGAACAGCACCGTCTCTAGCACCGCCAACAAGAGCGGCGCCGCCAGTCGAGCGGGGTAATGCAGCGCCACACCCAACCACCGCAACATCGCCGCGCCCATGGTTAGGCCCAACCAGATAATAATTACGCCACCGATACCCACCGCCATTGCCTTCTCCCTACCTGTTCAGTGCTGGCCGCCATAGAGTGACTCACGGCCATGGCGCACGGCCATGCCTTCGCGCACTTTTTTCGGCAAGCCGCCGACCACCAGCGCAAAAGAGTGATCGATCATGCGCTGAATTTCTCCTTCAGGAATAGAGCCATCCAGCTTGATCGTGTTCCAGTGTTTCTTGTTCATATGGTAGCCAGGCAGTACCGCAGCAAAAATATCTCGAAGTGCCAGCGCTTGGTCCGGATCGCACTTCAGGTTCATGCGCCCTTCACCGCTCTCCTCACCCAGCGTGGCAAACATTTTGCCGCGCACTTTCATCACCGCCACATCAGGGCCGAAAGGAAAATCTTCCAACGCTTCAGGCTTACCCAAGAGATAATCTCGTACCACATCAACATCCATGTCGATCACCCGATTTTATCCAGACGCGCCGTCAATAAGGTTACGGCAACAATTGCCCTCAGATTTCCCGGGTTTCGCGGAAGCGGATATCCGGATGACGTTCCTGTGCCAGTTGCAGATTAACCCGCGTCGGCGCCAGGTATGTCAGATGCCCGGCGCCATCCCGGGACAGATTGTCATGGGCCTTGCGTTCAAAGGCAGCCAACTCTTTATCGCTATCGGCCTCAACCCACCGGGCTGTCGCTACACTGACCGGTTCATAACGGCAATCGACGCCATATTCCCCTTTCAAGCGCGCGGCGACCACATCGAACTGCAACGAGCCCACAGCACCAAGAATCACATCGTTATTACGCAGCGGGAAAAATACCTGGGTCGCGCCTTCTTCAGCCAGCTGAGTCAGGCCCTTGTGTAGCTGCTTGCTCTTGAGCGGATCATTGAGCACCACCCGCTGGAACAATTCCGGCGCGAAGTGCGGAATGCCGGTGAAGGCAAGCTCTTCGCCTTCGGTGAACGTGTCACCGATTTGGATGGTGCCATGGTTATGCAAACCGATAATGTCACCGGAAAAGGCTTCTTCCACATTATCGCGCTCACCGGCCAGAAAAGTCAGGGCATCGGCAATACGCACATCTTTACCGGTACGCACCTGCTTGAGCTTGATACCTTTTCGATAGGTGCCCGAGCAAATACGCATGAAGGCAATGCGGTCTCGGTGACGAGGGTCCATATTGGCCTGAATCTTGAACACAAACCCCGTCATTTTGGGCTCATCAGCCTCTACCGTGCGAGCGGTAGCATCACGGGGCTGGGGCGGCGGCGCCCACTGCACCAGGCCATCGAGCATATGGTCCACGCCGAAATTACCCAGAGCCGTACCGAAGAAAACCGGGGTCAACTTACCGGCCAGAAAACGCTCCAGGTCGAATTCATGGCTGGCGCCCTGCACCAGCTCCAGGGTGTCGCGCAGTTCTTCAGCGTAGTCGGTGCCCACCGCCTCATCCAACTCCGGATTGTTGAGGCCCTTAACCTCGCGCACATCCTGCACAGTATGGCCCTGACCGGTCTTGTAGAGCACGGTAGTGTCGGTGAGCAGGTTGTAAACACCCTTGAAGCTCTTGCCCATGCCGATGGGCCAGGTAATCGGGGCGCACTCAATATTGAGCACGTCCTCGATTTCGTCCAGCACGTCGATGCCATCGCGCACATCCCGATCCAACTTGTTAATAAAGGTGAGAATCGGGGTATCGCGCAGGCGACACACTTCCATCAATTTTACGGTTCGCTGCTCCACACCCTTAGCAGCGTCAATAACCATTAATGCCGAATCCACGGCGGTGAGGGTGCGATAGGTATCTTCAGAGAAATCCGCGTGGCCTGGGGTATCCAGCAAATTGACGGTGGCACCCTTGTAAGGGAACTGCATCACCGAGGTAGTCACGGAAATGCCCCGCTCCTTCTCCATCTCCATCCAGTCGGAGGTGGCGTGCTTGCCAGACTTCTTGCCTTTGACGGTGCCTGCACTTTGGATCAGGTTTCCGTACAACAGCAATTTTTCGGTAATGGTGGTTTTACCGGCGTCCGGGTGCGAGATGATCGCGAAGGTGCGGCGCGTGGCCACCTGGTCTTGCAGGCTCATGGGGCTCAATCTCTGACTGGATATTTCGAGGGCGCGAGTATAACAGCCTTCGCGGCCTGATTTCCCGTCAGACCAACCCAGACCCTTTCAGTTGGCGCTGGCGCATCAGCAGGTACAAAGCAAAGCCTAGCGCCACACCCGGCACCACGCCCAGCACAAGTGCCAACCAGCCCCCGCGCACATGGTAACGCTGGCGCTCATAAAGCACCCATATTGCCAAAATCACCCAGCACAGAATCACATCTGTGGAATAGCCAGCAGCATAAGGATTGACGAAACCGCCCGCAGCGGCAGCCAGAATATCCGGGTTAGCCATCAGCGGGGGGGTAACCAACACCGCGAAGGCACCACAGAAGATCAACGCCACCATGATCAGCAAACGGCGAAACAGGCTTTCGGACATGGGTCACTCTCCTTGGTAAGTGTTCCTGTTACCTCTATCGTTGTCATTCATTGACTCGCTGTCCAGTATTTATATAGCCGAGCCTGTGGCATTGGGTAAGCTGGTAAAGCTGATGTAGAGTAACCCCCCTTCCCTCCTCCAATCAGGAGTTTGTCATGTCTGCCACTGCTCGTTATCTTCGTTTTATAACAATGCTTCTTGCTGTTGCCCTGCTAAGCGCATGCAGCCAATCCCCAGGGACCGGTGATGCCCAGAAAGCCCTTGAAGCGGAGATGCGCAACGCCCATTTGGACGGTCTGCTGGCTATTACCAACGTAGAAAAACTTAATGGCTATGAAGATGGTGAAGGCATATACACCGTAGAAGTCAGTTACAGCCTCGAAGCGGAGGAAGATCTGGGCACTTATACCAACCAGGTTAAAGGCAGCGAAGAACTTTCCGGTCTGGACCGATTCGCCATGATCATGGCCCTGAGCGCACTGCGTGTAGAACACGGTAACTTCAAAAAAGGCGATACTTTCCAGCGCCAACGGGTGATCCAGTTTCGGGATACAGAAAAGGGCTGGATGCCGTTGGAATAAAAAACCGCAACACGCTTCATGCTGCAACACTGGCAGGGTAAATGGCGTCCCATAACGACCACCCTGCCCGGTAGATTCCGTTAAAAGTGAACAGCGGAACAGAAAAGTGGGGGGCAATACGGCAATACCCCGCCCGCCATTCCTCCTGCACATTATCTTAGCGACGACGCCTCGCTTCGCGGGGCTCGCTCCCTCGATTGGATTTATTCGCTTGGCTCACCCTTCGAGCCGCACTATGTGCTTTAAGTCCGCTCCCGTTGATTCCTGCAAGGCTTTATAGAAAGACCGATGCGGTAGCTCGCAACAATTATTTATGCCCCGAAGCCAGCAGGCACTGCATCAACACCGCGTCTTCGTGACCATCGTGATCCTCACCCCGGCGGTAATAATTTTTGCGGATTCCAGATACCGTGAAACCCAGAGACTCGTACAGTGCCCGGGCGCTTTTGTTGCTTTCTCGCACTTCCAGGTAGATCACACTCATGGCGTCTTGCTGTGCAACCTGAATGGCTTGTTCCAGCAATCCTCGGGCCAGCCCCTGGCGCTGCCGGGCGGGCGCCACAGCGATGTTCAGCACATGGGTTTCATCAAGAACCCGCGACAAAATCAGAAATGCTACCGGCTGCCCTGCCGCCTCCACCACCTGACACAGATAATGATCATTACCGAGGCAATCGAGAAAGTGGTTACGGGTCCAAGGGGTCAACTGAGCGGCGTGTTCAATTTCCAGCACCGCCGGCAAATCCGATTCCTGCATGGCCCGAATCGGGCCGACAACATCAAACGCCATCGTAACCATGAGCCTGCATGGCTTGCCAGCTGGCTTTCTTGTGTTGGGCCGGATCAGCGAGCATTTCCGCCAGGCTGCTAATCACCAGCGCCGGTAGCTGGCCCAGTTCAAAAGGCTGATAGCGAGGTTGTTTAAACAAGGCTTCGGCCACCGCTTCCGGCAAGCACAACAACACCCGCTCTCCACCGCTCTGCTCACTAAGCCCAGCCACAAAAGCGGATAGCGCCTGAGCGGCTTCATCAGCCGGCATGGGCTGCTCGGTCAGCGGGCAAAAGAAACGACGCGGACGCTGTGGGCGCCCCTGGAACAAGGCCAACAAACTCGCCATCAGTGGCGCTTCGAACCGCCCCAGCCCTGGAGCCTGACTGTCTTCCTGGGCACATAGCAACCAGGTAGTGCCCCCCAGGTGCGCTTCCAGAGTGAACCTCAGGCCTGTGATTTTCTCTTTAGGCGGCGACGGAGCCGCAGTTGTTACCTGCTCCTCTTTTAAAGGAGCAGCAGGCTTGGAGGAGGAAGCCTTCGCCAACGCATCGGCAGCAAAGCCTGTGGGTGCTTGCTTCCCAGCAGCAAGAGCCGAATGGGAAACTGACGCAGAATGCTGTAGTGGCGCCTCTCCCTGCGCCACGGTCGTTACGGACACATCAACGGCAGGACCCGCCGGGGCCGCTGCACTATTCTGCTCTTCCTCCGGCCAGTCCAACGCCTGCGATGGCGCTGCACCGGGCAAAGGCACACGGGCCACCCAAGGCGTCAACCCCATGGCCTTCAAATAACTCTGCCGCTGCGCTTCGTTCATGAAGTGCCTCCGGTACCGCCAGACGCCGGACACACCACCCACCACGCAAGAAGAGCACCGCCGGCTCCCTTACCGTCAGGCCTCAGACATCCGACACCAAGCATCCCCTTCATACTCCCTCTAGCGCCTGGGGATGCGCCTTTTCTACGCCGGCGGCGAAGTGATTAAGGGCATTTAGGTAGGCTTTGGCTGACGCAGTAATAATATCAACATCGGCACCATGACCGTTGACGATACGACCGCCTTTCTCTAACCGCACAGTTACCTCGCCCTGGCTATCAGTACCGGCGGTAATCGCGTTCACCGAATACAACTGCAAGGTGCTGTGGCTGTCTGCCAGCTGCTCAATGGCCTTGAAGGCAGCATCGACGGGACCGGCACCAGTGGCCGTGGCGTCCTGCTCAACACCGTCAATAGCCATCACAATGCGAGCCTGCGGTGTTTCACCCGTGCGCGCCGTCGCCTCCAGCAACACCAGCTTGAAACGTTCCTGCTCCACCGCTCGCTTGGTGTCGCTGACCAATGCCTGAAGATCCTCATCAAACACTTCGTGCTTTTTGTCCGCCAAATCCTTGAAGCGCAAGAAGGCTTCGTTCATGGCCGCCTCAGACGCAAACACAACCCCCAGTTCATCCAGCCGAGCACGGAAAGCAGCACGTCCGGAATGCTTGCCCAGCACCATGCGGTTAGTGTGCCAGCCCACATCCTCGGCCGACATGATTTCGTAGGTTTCGCGGTGTTTGAGCACCCCGTCCTGATGAATGCCCGACTCGTGGGCAAAAGCATTGGCGCCAACGATGGCCTTGTTCGGTTGCACCGGGAAGCCGGTAATCTGCGACACCATTTTCGAGGTGGGCACGATCTCGCGAGCATTAATGCCGGTATCCACATTGAACAGGTCCTGACGGGTTTGCACCGCCATAACAATCTCTTCCAGAGAAGCATTGCCGGCCCGCTCACCTAGGCCATTGATGGTGCATTCCACCTGCCGCGCACCCGCCTGAACCGCTGCCAGAGAGTTGGCGACCGCCAACCCTAAATCGTTATGGCAATGCACGGAAAACACCGCCTTATCCGCATTGGGGATGCGCGTGAGCAACTGGCTAATGGTATCGCCAAATTGCTCGGGAATGGCATAACCCACGGTATCGGGGATGTTGATGGTACGCGCACCCGCATCAATCACCGCTTCGATGATGCGGCACAGGAAATCGATTTCGGAGCGGCCCGCATCTTCACAGGAAAACTCCACATCACCCATATGATTGCGGGCATGCTTCACCGCGGCCACCGCATGTTCGACCACCTGATCCGGCTCCAAACGCAGCTTATGCTGCATATGGATCGGGCTGGTGGCGATAAACGTATGGATACGCCCGGATTCAGCTCCGACCAGTGCTTCCGCCGCGCGGTCGATATCCGCCGCCTTGGCCCGCGCCAGCGAGCAAATGGTAGATTCGCGCACGGTGTCTGCAATGGCTTTCACCGAGCGGAAATCCCCTTGGCTGGCGATGGCGAAGCCGGCTTCGATGACGTCTACCCGCATGCGTTCCAGCGCCCGGGCGATGCGCAGTTTTTCATCCTGGTCCATGGTGGCACCGGGGCTCTGCTCACCGTCACGCAGGGTGGTATCAAAAATAATCAGGCGATCTTTGCTCATTGGATCTCTCGCAAATGTCCGGGGCTAATGGCTGGCCCCTTTTCACAGCAGGTTCAGGTATGTGCGCATTCTACACCAGCCGCAGGGTGCGCAGCACGGCCTCACGCAGGGCTTCCCCCGCTTCACGTCCGGCAATACCTTCCGCAAGCCGGAGCTTCTTGCCATCCACCTTGGCATACAGGGTCATGTACTCGGTCTTGCGGCCATTACTGGTGCTGCTCATGCCACTTTCCAGCACCAGCTGGTCGGCGTTAAGCAGCTGTCCCTCGCGGCGGAACAACACAATACCCAACCAGCGCCGTTGATTGCGCACCTCGCCACCACGCACCCAGGCATCCAACCGACGCGCCAGGGTATACAGGGTAGCAAGCACCATCGGGTAACCAATCAAACCGAAAATACTGCCCATGATATACAGCATGAAGCCTTCTTCTGCGGCCTGAACAAACAGGAAGGTGCCCACTGCAGCAAAGGCACAGCCAAACACCAGCAGCCCCAGCTTCATGCCCAGGTTGCGGCCAGCCCGACTGATCAGGTGCAGGCCCTCACTCGTCTGCTCTACCTCAATTTGCTGGTTGGCTGACTCCAGCGCATCCATTTTACGGTCTCGCTGATCTGCTTCTACATGAGAGTCAGGCAGCTCATAGCGGCTAGAGCCACTGCCCGCTTCCACGGGTACCTCCCAGCTTCGTTTCAGCGCACGTCCCTGAACCTGGCCATCCAGCTCCACACGCCAACGAATCCAGTCCTTTCGCCCACTCACACTCCGATCGCGCTCCCGCGTGGCCGGCTGATCCGCTGGTGCATCGAAACAAAATTGGATCTCGGTGCCACTTTGAACGGGGCGACACCAAGCCCGCTGCCGGTTCTGCCAGCGGATGCTTTCACGGGTTTTGCGGTCTTTTCCAGAACCGCTGTAATAACAACGGATACAGCTAAGCCAGACCGTCACCGACTGCTCAGCGGACAAGGCGCGACCCAACTGAATTGACCCGCCAACCTGTCCGCCGGCCTGGCCCGGTTGCGGATCCAGCGCCAGAGGGGTTGGACCAAAGAACCGGTAGTTATTGCGCATTCTCAAGCCCGCCAAAGCGATTCCAGCCCCGGCAAGCGGAAACAGAAGGACCAGCAAAATCATATAATTGCCACGGCTGACTTCCTTCCAGACCTCCAAATAGGCAGGAGACGGCAACAGAATAAACACGGCGCCAAAGCCCACCATAAGCCAGTGACCCGATTTCTCTCGGCTGCTGTATTGACCCGTCCCAGAGACCGTCTGAGGGTCTCTTCCCCGACGCATCAAGTACATCACCCCTGCACCCACCAAGGCAAAAACGCCGCCGAAGGTCAGCCCGAAAATGAGTGTGCTCCAACGAAAGGTTCGATCCAGATACGCCTGGGTTGGGTTGGACGGGTTCACCCAGGCTTGCAAGGCACGGTTGCTGGCACGGGCACGATCCAGCCGGCTGCTAAGCTGTTGCCAATAGTCACCCACATTATCACTGCCGCTATATAGCCCGACCTGATCGCTGGTGAAGGTCTGCCCCTGGTAGGAATACCGGTAACGGGCGGTGACGCTATAGGTGCTAGACCCATCAGAACGATGACGATGAAGTTCACTGCTAAGCACCGTGGCCGGCACCCGCTCCCACTGACCAGACAGCAGATACTTACCGACAGGGAGCAGCCCCACATACATCATCACCGCTAGCCCAGCGAATAGGAAAATGCCGCCAAACAGATACCCGCCAACGCCCGCTTTTTTATTCTCGTTTTGCTCTTCTATCGACAAAATACGATCCCCCCGTGATCAAACCCCAAAGCAACGCACCACTGACCGCACCATAAAGATGGGCGTTCACATACACCCGACCATCAATCCACCCTTGCAGGTAATCCACGTCATAGCCCGGCAAGTGCTCACTGATAATGCGCCCGATAATGACCGCCAACACGACTGAGTGCAGCACCGGATCCCCCCTCCACCCCATGAGCAAACAGAGCACCAGCAGCCCATGCAAGATACCCGACAGCCCCACATAATGTTGCAGTTGCGGATCCAATATCAGCAAAGCGACACCAGTGGTAATGCCACAGAACAACAGCCATGCCCACAAGCGGGCGCGATCCAGTAAATCTTCAAAAAAATAGCCACAGAGCAACAGCCCGCTCAAATTCAGCAGCAAATGCCAATGATTCAGATGCACAAGATGGCACGTAAGAATCCGCCACCACTGCCCCTGCTCAATCGCAACGCGATCGAATGCCAGCCAGGGGTTCACCCAGGAAGAGGCCAGCCCCAGCACAATCATCACGACCACCAACCAGGCGAAGTGCGGACGGAGTTTTTTATCTCTGGGTTGCATGCTATTGCCTGTCGAGGATGAACGGGTATTAAGCCACAACCCACAAGGCATGAGCTACAAGCCGCAGGATGGACGTGTACAAATTCTGACAGGGCGAAACCCGGGACCTAAATAAGCGGCACAACGCATCCGTTAGCGGCATGACCGCGACATCGAACCCGGCGGCAGCTTATAGCCTGAAAATTGTCTATGTCTTTAAAAAAGAAAACCCCGCACAAGGCGGGGTTCTCTTTGGAGCGTGTTAAGCGCTGATGATTTACATCATTCCGCCCATACCGCCCATTCCACCCATGCCGCCCATGTCTGGGGCACCGGCACCGGCGTTTTCTTCCGGCTTGTCCGCCACCATGGCTTCGGTGGTGATCATCAGGCCAGCAATGGAGGCCGCGGCCTGCAGAGCAGAACGGGTCACTTTGGCGGGATCGAGAATACCCATTTCCAACATGTCACCGTATTCACCGGAGGCTGCGTTGTAGCCGTAGTTACCTTTGCCATTACGCACTTCCTGCACAATCACGGACGCTTCCGCGCCGGCGTTATAGGCAATCTGGCGAAGCGGCATTTCCAGCGCACGGAAAGTCAGGGCAATACCGGCGTTCTGCTCGTCGTTGTCACCTTTGATGGCGCCAACATTGGCGAGAGCGCGAACCAGAGCAACACCGCCGCCCGGTACCACACCTTCTTCTACCGCAGCACGGGTAGCGTGCAGAGCATCGTCAACACGGGCTTTCTTCTCTTTCATTTCAATTTCGGTGGCAGCACCGATTTTGATTACCGCAACACCGCCAGCCAGTTTGGCCACGCGCTCTTGCAGTTTTTCCTTGTCGTAGTCTGAGGAAGAGTTTTCGATTTCCTTGCGGATTTGCTCCACACGGCCATCGATATCTGCCTGCTGGCCAGCGCCATCAACAATGGTGGTGTTTTCCTTGTCGATGTTCACTTTCTTGGCCGTACCCAGATCTTCCAGGGACGCATTTTCCAGGCTCAGGCCTACTTCTTCGCTGATGACGGTACCGCCGGTGAGGATGGCGATATCTTGCAGCATGGCCTTGCGACGATCACCGAAGCCCGGCGCCTTCACAGCGGCACACTTGATGATGCCGCGCATGTTGTTCACTACCAGAGTGGCCAGTGCTTCGCCTTCAATGTCTTCAGCGATAATCAGCAGCGGCTTGCCTGCTTTAGCCACATTTTCCAGGGCTGGCAACAGCTCACGGATGTTGGAGATCTTCTTGTCTACCAACAGGATGTACGGGTCTTCCAGCTCGACCTGCATCTTTTCCTGATTGTTGATGAAGTAAGGGCTCAGGTAACCGCGGTCAAACTGCATACCTTCAACCACGTCCAGCTCGTTCTGCAGAGACTGGCCTTCTTCAACAGTGATAACCCCTTCCTGACCCACTTTTTCCATGGCCTGGGCGATGATCTCACCAACAGATTTGTCGGCGTTGGCAGAGATAGTCCCTACCTGCTCAATGCTCTTGGTGTTGTCGCACGGAGTAGATAGCTTTTTCAGCTCTTCCACTACGGCCGCAACGGCTTGATCGATGCCGCGCTTCAGGTCCATGGGGTTCATGCCCGCGGTTACGGACTTCAGGCCTTCGTTCACGAACGCCTGAGCCAGCACGGTGGCGGTGGTGGTGCCGTCACCCGCTTCGTCGTTGGCCTTGGAAGCCACTTCCTTGACCATCTGCGCACCCATGTTCTCGAACTTATCTTCCAGTTCGATTTCGCGGGCAACGGAAACGCCATCTTTAGTGATGGACGGGGCGCCGAAGGATTTTTCCAGCACCACGTTACGGCCTTTCGGGCCCAAAGTTACTTTGACGGCGTCTGCCAGAATGTTGACGCCTTTAGCCATACGTTGACGGGCTTCGTCACGGAACAAAATTTCTTTAGCCATGCTTCTATACCTCTGCAATTCTTTACCCAGTAATGGGCTGAATGCCCTTGCGGGCGTTCGATGTCTGTCTGGAGCGGAACTGGGTTACCCGGGCTATTCGCCTTAAGCGCTGAGCCTTGCAACCCTTGGCCTTCGCAACTTAGCCTTCGACGACGGCCAGAATTTCAGCTTCGCTCATGATCAGCAGCTCTTCGCCTTCCACCTTCACGGTGCTGCCGGAGTATTGGCCGAAGATCACCGTATCACCGGCTTTTACGTCCAGCGGACGCACATCGCCATTTTCGGTGATTTTGCCATTGCCCACGGCGATAACTTCACCACGGGACGGCTTCTCGGCAGCGGAACCAGGCAGCACAATACCGCCAGCAGATTTGGTTTCTTCCTCTTCACGGCGAACCAGCACGCGATCATGCAAAGGACGGATGCTCATTTTTCCTTAAACTCCCAGTTAGTTCTTCGACACCCGAGTCGGCACAATGGCCGGACTCAATAGTCAGAATTAGCACTCTCATGAGTGGAGTGCTAATCATAGTAAGGACACCAGAACAGTCAACAAGAAATACCGGCACTGGCCAATGATTCCCTTTGCCTGCCTGTTGGCCGTGGAATGGGGTCGCCACGGCGGGATTCAAGAGCTGGAGAGGAAAAAATCTCCCGGAACAGATCCCCGCGCCACGGCTACACTGCGCTTGCGCACGCCACCGGGCGAATACCGTCAATCATGCCGCGCTCTGCCAGCCACTGTGCTGTCCGCCCTCCATACCAACGGCGCCACCGCACTGCCGTGCCAATAAATACACAATCGGGCTTCTGCTTCCTGGTGCATTCAACGCCCGCTCATCCGTTTCCCGTTTTGCTGCAGGCCTGAGCAATCCGGTCATTGGCCTGCCTCCTGCGCCTCACCATAATCCGTTGCACCATGAACCGACACTGTAAGGAATCACCATGGAATTGAACCAGAAAGTGATTGTTGTAACCGGCGCCGGCCGTGGCTTGGGCCGTGGCATCGCCACCTTTTTTGCTGGTAAAGGCGCCCGGCTAGCCTGTGTGGATCTTAACCAGGAAGACTTGGATGCCACCGTAGCCGCCTGCGAAGCGGCCGGTGGCGAAGCACGCGCCTACCTGGCCAATGTGGCCAAAGAAGAAGAAGTGGAAGCGCTGTTCAACAATGTGGTGGCCGATTTCGGCACCCTGCACGGTCTGGTCAACAACGCGGGCATAACCCGCGATGGGCTACTCATTAAAGCCAAAGAAGGTGAATTGATCAGTAAAATGAGCTTGCAACAATGGCAAGCCGTGATCGACGTGAACCTGACAGGGGTGTTCCTGTGTGGCCGGGAAGCCGCCGCCAAAATGGTGGAAACCGGCGTCGAGGAAGGCGTGATCGTGAACATTTCATCCCTGGCCCGTCATGGCAGCTTTGGCCAAAGCAACTACTCTGCTGCCAAGTCAGGGGTAGCGGCCATGGCCGAGGTGTGGGCGAGAGAACTGGCCCGCTACAACATCCGTACCGGGGCGGTAGCACCGGGCACCATCAATACCGACATGCTAGCAGCCATGAAACCGGAAGCCCGCGATCGGTTGGTGCAGGCGGTACCGCTCAAGCGCTTGGGTGAAGCGGAGCACATTGCTCGCAGTGTGGCCTTCATTTTCGAGACCGACTATTTCACCGGTCGCTGCATCGACATGGATGGCGGCCTGCGCTGAGCGGCAAGCCAGCATGATGTTCTGGCTAAATAAAAGGGCAAGCCTTCGCGGCCACCCTTTTATTTTTTCCGCCTTTCCTTGTAGCTGGAAGCTTGTCGCTTGAGGCTATAGCCCCATGAATCCAGAATTCCGAGAGGCCGTTTACCAGATTGTTGCGGCCATCCCACCGGGCAAAGTCAGCAGTTATGGCGCTGTGGCTCGCCAGGCGGGCTTTCCGCGCCATGCTCGTTTTGTCGGCCGGTTGATGAGCCAGTTACCCGAGGATACCCGTCTGCCCTGGCACCGGGTGTTGCGCTCCGACAGACACATTGCCTTAGTCGGCACACCCGCAGGGCAGATTCAAACACAACGATTACGTGACGAAAATATTCCGGTAATAAATGATCGCGTGCCCAAGCCTTATTTTCTTGCCCCACAATGAACCTAGATCGCTCCGCAGGAACAAAGCGTCTATGATGAGTCTTTCCCTCATCCGCAATACCCGCCAAGAGCCCTATGCCCTCACAATCTTCTAGCTGGCAGCAATCCCTGAAGGCCTTCCTGCACCCCCGTGTAGCGACCATGTTCTTTTATGGTTTTTCAGCGGGTATTCCTCTGCTACTAATTTTTTCCTCGCTATCACTATGGCTGCGCGAGGCCGGCATCGACCGTTCCACTGTCACCTACTTCAGCTGGGCAGCGCTGGCGTATTCATTTAAGTTTCTCTGGGCACCACTGATTGACCGCTTGCCTGTGCCGGCCCTTACGCGCTGGCTAGGCCGACGGCGGGCCTGGTTGCTGGTGGCACAACTGGCCGTTGCCGCTGCTATTTTCAGCATTTCCCTGGTCGACCCAACCCAACCTGGCGCCCTGAATTTGATGGCCTTTGCGGTAGTGCTGCTGGGCTTCACCGCCGCTACCCAGGATGTGGTGATCGATGCTTACCGGATTGAATCTGCCGGAGCGGAATTGCAGGCGATGATGTCTTCGTCCTATATCGCCGGCTACCGCATCGGCATGCTCACCTCCGGAGCCGGCTCACTGGTGTTGGCCAGCTGGCTCGGCTCCACCAGTGAGTCTTACCGCTATGCCGCCTGGCAAAACACCTATGCCCTCATGGCGCTAACCATGCTGGTCGGTGTCATCACTACCCTGATCATTCGTGAGCCGGCCAATCCCAGACCTTCAAACGCACACTACAGCAGCCGCCAATACCTCAAGTTCTTAACCCTGTTTGTGGCGGGCATCGCCGCCTTCGTGACGGTGTACGTGCTCACCGCTGGAGCGGCCTCCGCACTGCGGCAAACGCTGACTGACGCGATGAACAACGGCGCCTTATCCGGCCTGGTGGTGGAAACCCTTAGGTTGGCTCTGGCAATCACTCTGGTGGCCGCATTACTCAAGACTCTCTCCCTGACACCGCTGTATGACCAAAAACTGGTGCAAGAAAGCTACCTCGACCCGGTGAAGGATTTTTTCCAGCGTTATGGCAAACGCCTGGCATTGTTGCTGCTGGTATTCATAGGATTTTATCGCGTTTCCGATATTGTCCTTGGCGTTATTTCCAACGTCTTCTTTGAAGACATGGGTTTCACCAAAAACGAAATTGCCGGGGTGGTAAAAACCTTTGGTCTATTCATGACTATCGCCGGGGGTTTTCTGGGCGGCCTGCTGGCCATGCGTCACGGTGTCATTCGGGTACTTTACCTCGGCGCCTTTCTCACCGTAGCCACCAATCTGCTGTTTCTGTGGCTGGCCTATGCAGGCCACGATATCCGCATCCTCTATGCGGTGATCTCCGCCGACAACCTCACCGCGGGCCTGGCCAGTGCCGCCTTTGTGGCCTTCCTTTCCCAGCTCACAAATGTGTCCTTCACTGCCGTGCAGTACGCTATCTTCAGCTCATTGATGACCTTGTTACCGAAAACCATTGGCGGTTATTCCGGCAGCATGGTGGACAACTTGGGCTACCCGGGCTTCTTCCTGCTGGCCAGCCTGATGGGCGTGCCAGTGTTGGGCCTGATCTACCTGATTCAGCGACATAGCGCTTTTAAGGACTAACCCCACCATAAATCACCGCCCATCGGCTACTTTTCAATCAATTCACAAACCGGCTATAGTGCGGGCCTACAAACAATAAGAAATCCGATGACCGTTTCTGAACTCGATATCTTGGTGGTAGACGACGCCCGTTTCTCCGCCGCCGTGGTCAATCGCACTCTGGCCACCGCCGGCTATACCGGCATCCGCCAAGCTCAAAGCGCCCACGACGCCCTTGCCCAGCTGTCCAAAAAACCGGCAGATCTGGTGGTTGCCGACTGGTTGATGCCGGGCATGGACGGTCTGGAATTAACCCGTCGCATTCGCCAGAACGACGAAGCCAACAACCGCTACACCTATGTGCTGCTACTCACCGCTCGCGAAGGGGTGGACGCTCTGCAACAGGCTTTCGATCAGGGCGTCGATGACTTTGTTTCCAAATCCGCCATGACCGAGCAGCTGCAACACCGGGTGATGGCCGCCGACCGCATTATCCAGCGCCATAACCGAGTACAAACCGACTACCAGCGCATGTTAACCGTGAATCGTCAGCTCAAGCGTCAGGCACTGATCGATCCGCTCACCGGATTCGGCAATCACCAGGATGCCCTGCGGGCCTTGGACAGCACCCTCAAGCACGCGGAGAAACGCGGCGGAGCCGCCTGCATGCTACTGATGCGCGTGGAAGAATTCGAGCAGCAGCAACGTAAGCGTGGCAACAAAGTCATGCAACAAGCCGTACTCGCCTTCAGCCGCCGGTTGCGCCAATCCGTGCGGCCCATGGATCACCTCTGTCGCCTGCAGCAAGATCACTTTGCGCTGATCACCCATCAACCCCACTTGAACCACTGCGATCCCGCTAGTTTTCGGCGCCTGTACGACAACTTAAACCACCGCGCCTACCAGACCGTCGCCGGCTTCCTCAACCTGCAAGTCAGCATCGCTATGGTCGCCTCAGAAGGCAGCAGCAACCCGAAGACAATGCTCGACCAGACCAGTCTGAAACTGGAACAGGCGCTGGCAGAAAAGCGTATTGTGGCCACCGTCGCAGATAGCTAACGGCTTGCTTCGGCTTAGAAACCATCAGCGGTTTACCCTTACAGCACACTGCCACACGCTTGCCCACCACAGAGAAAAACCTCCTTTTCCTTTGCTACAGGGCTTACTATTTCTCCATGACTGAACCTCTTCCCCACTGGTATCTGCTCGGTGCCGGCAACATGGGCACACTAGCGGCCTGGTATCTGGCCCGTGCGGGGCATGCCGTCAGCGTCGTTACCAATAGCCCGCGATCGCCACTGTACAAGCGGCTTATCTTTGCTGATCAAAGCATGTCGCTCACCCTGCCCTGCGTCAGCCCAGCCGAGCTGCCCGCGGCCATTAAGCATGTGCTGGTAGCCAGTAAAACGCCCTACACGGATTCAGCGTTACAGAGGGTGAAAGGCCATCTCAATAACGAGACACAGGTGCTGCGCTTCCAAAATGGGGTAGGCGCGCTGGCTGGCCGGCTCCCTTCAGGCTCCGTCATGCTGGAGGCGATTACCACCAGTGCAGTAAAAGGGCAATCGCCACAGCACACCATCGTGGCGGAAAATGCCACGTGGATCGGCGGCACTCCGCAACCGCCTGAATGGTTTGAAGGCCTTCAAATTCACTGGCCCAACCTGCACTGGGAAGCGGACATACGCCTAGTTCAATGGAGGAAACTGGTGGCCAACGCGGTAATCAATCCGCTCACCGCCTTGTACGATGTACCTAACGGCGCACTCATGAACGACCCCACCCTGCTAGACCAAGCCCGAACCCTGTGCGGCGAAGCCGACGCCCTGCTGACAATACTAGACTCGCAGTGGCCCGGGGATTCATTCACGGCCGTGCTACAGGTGATCCGCGAGACTGCCAACAACACCTCCTCCATGCGCGCAGATTGTCAGCGGGGTGCCACGACGGAAATCGAGGCCATCAATGGCTGGTTACTCCGCCAGGCGGAAGCCCAGGGCATGGACCTGCCCAGCCATCAACGGCTAGTTGAGGCACTCACATCCAAGCCCTAACAGGCGGTTGAAAAGCCCTTTGCATGCTCAGCCTTTCAGGTTAACTCGCAATCTTATGGTCTCTTCAGGGCGGGTCAGGTGTGCAAAGGGCTTTTCAACAGCCTGCTAAGCGCCAACCTCTGGTAAGCTCCCCTGCGAGAAGACCCCATTGTTCGGAGGATAAATGTCCACTCGCCGCTCTACTCACCAACGTGCGCTTTTTATACCCGCAGCTGCCAGCTTGCTATTAACTGTCCCGCTTGCGGGTATCGCCAACGAAGCCGAGAGCACATCGGACACCGCTCCCGGCCGCCATGCTCTGGGCACCGTAAAGGTCAGTGGCGCCAGCAACAGCAGCTTGGCAGGTGAGCTCCCCACCGGTACCGTGGTGATCGACCGAGAAGCCATCGACAGCCTACCGGCAACGAACCTTGCGGAAGTGCTGGACAGCGTAGGCGGCCTGCAAAGCAGCCGCCTGTATGGCATCAACGGCAGCAGAACCAGTGTAGACCTGCTCGGTTTCGGCGCCACCGGTAACCAAAACACCCTGATCCTGTTGAACGGTCGCCGGCTATCCAACATCGATCAAGCCCCGCCGCAACTAACCGGTCTCCCCCTTGCGGCCATTGAGCGCATCGAAGTGTTGCCTGGGGCCGGAGCCGCCCTGTACGGCAACGGCGCTGTAGGCGGGGTGGTCAACATTGTTACCCGCCGCCACTACCGCAATAGTGCCGGGGTGGAAATCCACAGCGGCAGTTACAACAACGTGGGCGGCAATGTTTATGCCACCGGCAACCATGACAACGTGAGTGGAGCCGTGGCCCTGAGCACGCAGGACAGCGACAGCTATCGGGACAACAACGCCCTGCGCAACGACAGCGCCTTCGCCGATCTGCGTTACCATCAAGACCGCTTTGAAGCGTATTTCACTGCCAACGGCGAGACACAATCCCTGGACCTACCCGGTGGCCGCGATCCACGAGCATTCAACAATGACCCGCAAGGCGCCGATACCCCCGACGATGAAGCCGAACAGGAAAGCTACTGGCTGATGCCTGGCGTACGTATTGGCATGGCCGGCAACACTGCCCTGACCCTAGACGCCAGCCGCCGCCGTCAAACCCAGGAATACCGCTACCCCTCCGGCGGTTTCAATGGTGAATCCGTGGTCGACAGCTACAGCTTTACCCCCAAGCTAGAAGGCCAGACCGCCACCGGCAGCGCTATCCATAACTGGACCTTAGGCTTCGATCTGCACGAATACGATTACACCAGCCGCACCAATTTCAATTTCGGCGATCGTGAGCTAGAACAGAGCCAGCGTGCTTGGTACGTGCATAACCTGGTTAGCCTAACCCCGAAACTGTCTGTCAGCGCCGGCGCCCGCCATCTGGAAAGTACGCTCAGCGGAGAAGGTGCCGACAAGGAACAAGACGGTGAAATGTACGAGGGGGGCATCCGTTATACGTTCACTGGCAACTTAGCCCTTTTCGCCGGCGCCCAGCGCAGTGTGCGAATCGCCAACGTGGATGAGCTTTCGCCCTTTAATCCGCCCGCTGATCCACAAACTGGCCACAGTTACACCACCGGGGCCAGCTGGTCGCAAGGACGTCAGCATTCCACCCTCACCTTCTGGCGTGCCGAAATCGATAACGAAATTGTTTACGACCCCATCGCTTTCGCCAACCGCAATCTGGATGATCGGACCATTCATAAAGGCGTTAGTATCAACTCCCATTGGCAGCTGGATAAAGATATCACCTTCACCGCTAATGCCAGCGCCCAACAAGCCCGCTTTGATGGCGGACCATTCAGCGGCAACGATGTGCCCCTGGTACCCGAACACACCATGAAGTTAATCGCCGACTGGCAGGCGCTATCCTGGCTATCCGCCCAGATCAGCCACCGCTATGTGGGCGACCGACACTACGATGCTGACCTGGACAACGAATACCGCAAGTTGGACCACTATCGCACCACTGATCTGCAACTGACTGCCCGCTATCGCAAACTCTATCTCAAAGCCGGTGTCTACAATCTGGAAGATAACGTGAACGCCGACTACGGTAACTACAATCCGGCCAGCAGCAGCGCGGTACTCTACCCGCTGCCAGAACGCCATTACCGAGTTGCACTGGGCATGGAGCTGTAATGAGTGACACCAATAAAACCGGAAACCTCGACAAGACCCGCATCAACCGGGTTATAACCCGCACCGGCGATGCCGGCGAAACCGGACTGGCCGACGGCTCTCGAGTAAGCAAACATGACCCTCGCATTGTGGTTCTCGGCGAGCTCGACGAACTGAATAGCGCCCTTGGGGTGTTACGCGCACGCCCGCAGGATGCAGATTTGGATGCGTTGTTGGGTTTAATACAGCAAATGCTGTTCGACATCGGCGGCGAACTGGCGATTCCCGGCCACAGGGTAATCGATGATCATGACCTGGTAGAGATGGAATCCCAAGCCGATACTATCAATGCCGAGCTGCCACCACTGAAAGAGTTTGTCCTTCCCGGTGGGCATCCTGATGCCGCCTGGTGCCACCACTGCCGCACTGTGGCGCGCCGACTGGAGCGCCACGTGATAGCCCTGCGCGACGCCGACGAAGACGCGGTCAATCCCGTGAGTCAGGCGCTGATCAACCGGCTTTCCGACCTGCTCTTTGTTATGGCACGGCTGATCAACCTGCGCCACGAGCACCCTGAAACTTTGTGGATTCCCAAAGCGGACCGCTAAGTGCGCGCCACATGCCCGATGCTTGAGGCCAAACATGAAAACAAAGCGCCCATTCCTGTGCGTTTCTTTGTCTGGCTTCGGGCGTGTGGCTTTGTATTATGGAAAGATTGTGCAAACCGGCCCACCTCTAACGCTAGCGCGCTACACTGAATGCCCTGACTGATGATGTAGCGCCATGGGCATTCGTAATAAGCTGTTTCTGATTTTCCTGGGCACCTTTCTGGTTCTTATCCTAGCCGCCAGCGGATTCTATTATCTGTCTTTCGTGCGTAGCCTCGACACTTACTTGGACGAACGCCAGCAATCCCAAGTGGAACGGCTGGCCAACCACCTGGGCAACCTGTACCAACAGCAGGGCTCTTGGCAATTTCTTCGCGATGACCCCCGTCGCCTCAAACGGCTTTACTGGCTAGCCGGGGATCGAGAGGAAGGAAAAGACGAGCGCGGCGATCACCGCCGCCTGCAATTGCTCGATGCCCACAAGCGTGTGTTGTTTGGCCCGCCTGCCCCGAAAAAATACCGTATTGACGTTCCTATCCAAGATAACAACCGCATCGTGGGCTATCTAACCTACCCAGACCAGGAAGCTATTCGCGACAAACTAGATCGCCGATTCATGGGCCGGCAGCTTCGCTTTGCCCTGTGGATGCTCTGTGTGGGGCTTGCCTTATCTCTACTGGTCTCCTGGCTGCTGGCCCGCCATCTGGTGGCACCAATTCTGGCGCTCTCACGCCATACAAGAGAATTACAGGAAGGTAACTACGACTCTCGCCTGGCCAGTGATCGACGGGATGAACTCGGCACCTTGACCCGTCAGGTCGACCAGCTCGCCGAACGGCTCGACCAGGGCCAACAGGCCCGTCAGCGTTGGTTCTCAGATATCGCCCATGAACTGCGTACTCCGGTAGCTATTCTGCAAGGCGAGCTAGAAGCACTTTGCGATGGCATACGACCATTGAATCAGGAAAGCCTGAAAGGATTAGAAAGTGAGGTCGCTCAACTTACCCACCTGATTAACGACCTGCACGATCTGGCGTTGGCCGACGGTGGCAATCTACGCTACCAGTTCCGTTTGGAAGACCTGAGCAGCCTGATAGAAGACGTTCTCGACAGTTATCACAGTTCGTTCGCACAACGTGGCATCACCTGTAGAACCGCCTTACCCGACCAAGCTCTGATCCAGCAGGATCCTGTGCGCCTGCGGCAGTTACTGGATAACCTGTTCCAGAACAGCCTCAAGTACACCGCCGACGGCGGCGAGCTATCGGTGTCCCTGCGCCAACAGGAAGACAATACCTGGCAATTGACGGTGGACGACAGCGCCCCTGGCGTCTCCGACGATGCCCTACCTAAACTGTTTGATCACTTGTACCGAGTTGAGAGCTCGCGCAATCGCCGCACCGGCGGGTCGGGCCTGGGGCTGGCCATTTGCCAACGCATTGTCCAAGCCCACGGCGGAGTGCTTCATGCAGAGCACAGCCCTCTGGGTGGGGTTCGTATCCATATTTCGTTACCGGGACATGCCCTATGAGCCACATCCTGATCGTAGAAGATGAGCCTCGCCTGTCACAGCTTGTGGCAGATTATCTACATCACGCTCATTTTCAGACAAAACAAACAGACAGCGCCAAAGCTGCCATGGCCATGGCCATGGCCCATGAGCAATCCTTTCAAGCAATCATACTAGACTTGATGCTACCCGACGGAGATGGCATGGAGGTGTGCAAGACCATCCGCCAATACAGCAATGTACCGATTATTATGGTCACTGCCCGGGTAGATGAAGTGGACCGGCTACTGGGACTAGAACTGGGCGCAGATGATTACCTCTGCAAACCCTTCAGCCCTCGCGAACTGGTGGCCCGGGTGAAAGCGGTGCTACGACGCGCCAATCCCGACTTGCCCGAACAAGAGCACAGCTTGCAACTGGACGAGGAACGCTACGAAGCCATTCTCAAACAACCACAGGGCCAGCAACGCATCGGCCTTACCGCTATTGAATTTGCCTTGCTGAGCACCCTCTCTCGACAGCCCGGCCGTATCTGGTCCCGAGACCAGCTAATGGACGAGATCTACAACGATCACCGTGTGGTTTCCGACCGCACCATCGACAGCCACATTCGCAAACTGCGCCGCAAGCTCAGCGACCGCGACGAACAGTCCCATGACTGGATTGGCAGTGTATACGGAGTAGGGTATCGGCTGGAAACGCCTTGAGAACGAGCTACGAGCTACGAGCTACGAGCTACGAGCTACGAGCTACGAGCTACGCAGTATGAGACAAGACCGGGACCTCAACGCAAACATTAAAAATCGGGTTTATGATCTTTTCCTCGCAACTAGAAGCTCGCCGTTAATGGCTACTCTTCCTTATTTCCTGCATATTCCTTGCACCTTGTTCCGTAATACTCTCTCCATCACATTCAAGGACTCAATGGAGTCACAAGGAGAGAGCCCCATGAAAAAGATCGCTATCGTTATTCTCGCTGTTTTTGCCACCTCCGCCTTTGCCATGGGTCCCGGTCACCGGGGCGGGGAAAAGATGGTGGAGCACATGACCAAAAAACTGGAATTGACCGATGCGCAAAGCGCCCAAATGACGACGGTCTTTGAAGAGCAGGGTAAAAAAATGAAAGCCTTGCACGATGAGACCCAGGCAAAAATCAATGCACTACTGACACCCGAGCAGCAAGAAAAGCTGGCCCAAATGCAAGAAGACCGTAAAGAGCGCCGCGACGACCGCCACGAAAAGCGCAAAGAGCGTTAATCAATAACGCAGCACCACTAACAAGGAAGGCCTTCATATGAAGGCCTTCCTTGTTTATGCAGATCACGTAGGTTTTCGCAATGTCACGTATCTACTCCTCAACCATTTTCACAGCAGTGCCTGGCGCATATCCGTCAATAGTTGGCTCAAATAAGTCGTGAATCGCGCTGCGGCCGCGCCATCAATGACACGATGATCGTAGGACAGGCTCAACGGCAGAATCAGCCGCGGCTGGAACTGGGTCCCATCCCACACCGGCTGTGTGTCAGAACGACTCACACCGAGTATCGCCACTTCCGGCCAGTTCACAATCGGCGTAAATGCCGTGCCACCGATACCGCCCAGGGACGAAATACTGAAGGTCCCACCTTTCATGTCGGCGGGGGTCAGTTTGCGATTACGGGCTTTCTCTGCCAGCTCCCCCATCTCCAGGGCAATATCCTTCAACCCTTTCTTGTCCGCATCCTTGATCACCGGCACAACCAGGCCGTTGGGGGTATCCACCGCGATACCAATATTGATATAGCCCTTCTCAATCAAGGCTTCGCCACTGTTTTCCAGCGAGCTGTTGAAACGGGGGAATTCCTTCAAAGCTCGGGCACAGGCAGCCACCAGAAATGCCAACATGGTCAGCTTGACGCCTTCACGTTCAAGACGTTTATTCTGGTTTTTACGGAATGCTTCCAGGTCGGTGATATCCGCATTGTCATGCTGAGTCACATGGGGAATGGTCAGCCAAGAACGCGTCAAGTTCTGGGCAGAAACTTTGCGCAGCTTATTCAGCTCAACTCGATCAATACCACCAAACTGACTGAAATCGATATCCGGCAAGTCTACCGCCAGCCCACCGCCAGCGCCGCCGGCCGGTGGCGACCCTTCCAGACGTTGTTTCACATAAGCATGCACATCGTCTTTGAGAATTCGGTCTTTCGGGCCTGTGGCGCTGACCTGGGATAAATCCACCCCAGTCTCACGGGCCAGCTTACGCACCGCCGGCCCCGCATGAACAGGCGTCGAAGGAGGAGCACCGGTATTGCCCGATTGCGCTCGGGAAGGTGAAGGGGAAGCCTTTTTCTCCGCGTCTCTCTTTGCGTCTCTCTTTGCTTCTTTCTCAACGTTTTTGCCTGCGCTTTCTTTACCGGAGGCATTGGTCTTTCCAGCATCGCCACCTTCTTCACGATCAGGCTCTTCTTTGTCGTCTGCTGCCGAGGCAGAATCTGAACTACCGGCAACCGCCAGTGTAATCAGTGCATCACCAGTGCCAACCTTGTCGCCGACGCTAACGCTGACCGATTCTACCTTGCCGGCTTTGGGCGACGGAATTTCCAGCGACGCCTTGTCCGATTCCACCACCACGATGACCTGCTCTTCCTCGAGTTCGTCACCCACGGCCACATTCACTTCGATAATCTCGGCCCCATCAATATCACCGAGATCTGGCACTTTCACGGTTTCCGTGCTGCTTGCCGCCTGCTCTGTGGGTTGGTTGGCTTTCTCGCTGGCTTCCGGGTTGTCCTGTTTGTCCTGCTCACTGGGCGGCTTTGCCTGGGGTTCTTTTTTCTTATCTTTAGCCTGATTGTCAGCCGTTCTCCCAGCTTCATTTTCCTTGCCATCATCTCCTTTGGATTCAGAGTCCGAGGCGTCATCGTCCTCCTCGGCATCCAACTCCAACACCACATCACCTTCCTTCACCCGATCGCCTACCTTCACACTGATAGAAGCAATGGTGCCGCCCTGAGGTGCAGGCACTTCCACCGTAGCCTTGTCAGATTCGATGACAATAATCGTATCTTCGGCGCTAATGGTATCGCCGACTTTCACGCTGATCTCGATGATATCAACAGGATCACTGCTGCCCACATCGGGAACATGAATTTGCGTTTTACTCACACCTTGACTCCTTATAGTGAGATCACTGATCGGTAATCAGTGACGGGTGCGATCAATGCATCACCGGATAGGGTTTATCCGTGTCGATGCCATATTTCTCGATAGCCTGCTTCACCACCGCAGCTTCAACCTTGCCCTCTTTGCGCAAGGCATTCAGTGCCGCCAGCACCACGAAGTAACGGTCCACTTCAAAGAAATGGCGTAACTTCTGACGCGAGTCACTGCGCCCGAACCCATCGGTGCCCAACACCGAGTACGGAGCTTTCACCCAAGGGCGGATCTGGTCCGCGAAAGCGCGCATGTAATCGGTAGACGCAATCACCGGGCCAGTACGACCCTCCAGGCATTTTTCTACCCAGTTTAGCGTGCGGTCCTTCTCCGGATTTAGCATGTCATCACGGTCCATGCGAAGACCTTCACGGCGCAGTTCGTTGAAGCTGGTGACGCTCCACACATCCGCCGCCACACCAAAGTCCTCTCGCAATAATTCTGCAGCGGCTTCCACTTCGCGCAGTATCGTGCCACTACCCAATAACTGAACCCGAGGAGTTTTCTTGGTTTTCGGTTTGCCTTCGCGCAACAGATACATGCCCTTGCGGATGCCTTCTTCCGCGCCCTCCGGCATGGCACCGTGCACGTAGTTTTCATTCATCAGGGTCAGGTAATAGAACACCTTCTCGTTGTCCTCATACATGCGTCTGAGGCCATCCTGAAGAATGACTGCCAGCTCATAGCTGTAGGTGGGGTCGTAGCTGACACAGTTGGGCACGGTGCTGGCGAGGAGGTGGCTGTGGCCATCCTGGTGTTGCAGGCCTTCACCGTTGAGGGTGGTTCGCCCGGCAGTGGCCCCCAACAGGAAGCCCCGCGCTTGCGAATCCCCCGCCGCCCAAGCCAGATCGCCTACACGCTGAAAGCCGAACATGGAGTAATAGATGTAGAACGGAATCAACGTGAAGTCATGAACGCTGTAGCTTGTGGCCGCTGCCAGCCAACCGGACATGGCGCCCGCTTCGTTGATGCCTTCTTCGAGAATGCGACCCTTCTTGTCTTCCCGGTAGTACATCACCTGGCCGGCATCTTCCGGTTCGTATTTCTGACCACCGGATGAGTAAATCCCTAACTGGCGAAACAGCCCTTCCATGCCGAAGGTCCGTGCTTCATCGGGCACAATCGGCACCACGCGCTCACCGATCTGCTTGTCCTTGATCAGCGTGCTCATCATGCGCACGAAGGCCATGGTGGTGGAGATTTCCCGATCACCACTGCCTTCAAGGAAATTGGCAAACACATCCAGCCCAGGGATGGTTAATTGCTGACTAGCCTTCTGCCGGCGCACGGGCATATAGCCGCCCAGCTTGTCGCGCTGCTCTTTCATATAACGCAGCTCAGCGGAATCCGCCGCCGGGCGGTAGTAGGGCACGTCTTCCAACTGTTCATCGGTGAACGGCATGTCGAAGCGGTCACGAAAATCCTTCAGGCTTTCCAGGTCCAGCTTCTTCATCTGGTGAGCCTTATTGACGGCTTCTCCGGCACCGGTCGCATAGCCTTTTACGGTCTTGGCCAGAATCACCGTGGGCCGCCCCGTATGTTTCACCGCCGCATCATAAGCCGCATACACCTTGAACGGATCGTGGCCGCCCCGGTTCAGGCGATACACGTCATCGTCACTCATATGCTCGACCAGTTTCTTTAGCTCCGGGTTCTCGCCAAAGAAATGTTCGCGCGTGTAAGCCCCACCGTTTTTCTTGTAGGCCTGATATTCGCCATCCACACATTCTTCCATGCGGCGGCGCAGCAGGCCTTCGCTGTCTTTCTCCAGCAGCGGATCCCACAGGCGGCCCCACACGACCTTGATCACGTTCCAGCCCGCACCACGGAACACACCTTCCAGTTCCTGAATGATCTTGCCATTGCCGCGCACCGGGCCATCCAGCCGCTGCAGATTGCAGTTCACCACAAACACCAGGTTATCCAGTTTTTCTCTGCCTGCCAGGCCGAGGGCACCGAGGGATTCGGGTTCGTCCATTTCTCCGTCACCAAGAAATGCCCAGACCTTGCGGTTATCCTTTTGGATTAACTCTCTGTTTTGCAGGTACTTCATGATATGGGCCTGATAAATGGCCTGAATCGGCCCCAGCCCCATGGATACAGTGGGGAATTGCCAAAAGTCCGGCATGAGCCAAGGGTGCGGATAGGACGAAAGCCCTTTACCATCCACTTCCCGGCGGAAATTATCCAACTGCTCTTCACTGATGCGCCCTTCCAAATAGGCCCGCGCGTACACGCCCGGTGCCGAATGCCCCTGAAAGAACACCAAATCGCCTTCGTTTTCTTCACTGGGGGCACGGAAGAAATGGTTAAACCCCACATCGTAAAGCGTGGCAGAGGAGGCAAAGGAGGCAATATGGCCACCCAACTCATCATCGTTATCGATGTTCGCCCGCATGACTGTGGCCATGGCATTCCAGCGAATCAGAGAGCGAATTCGGCGCTCCATGAACATGTCACCGGGAATGGCGGCTTCGTCTTTGGGCGCAATAGTATTCAGGTATGGCGTATTAAGGTGGGTACGATAAACGCCTTGCTCCTGGGCTTCGTTGGTGATGGCGTCGAGTAGCCAAGCGGCTCGCTCTGGTCCCTCGCGCTCGACAACCGATTCCAGGGCTTCGAGCCATTCTCGGGTTTCTGCCGGATCAACGTCATCAAAAAAACTGCGTTTTTGCATGGGCGTGCATCCTTTTCGCGTTGCCAAGCGCCGTCGCAGGATCACTGCAACGACGCTGAAAAGAGACCCAAAGGGTGGCTGGGCCTGAGATCTGTGGTCTCGCTGTACCGGACGGAGGCGAAGCAACATGATTGCCGCGTTACCGGTGACGCTTATACTAGCGCTGCAGACCGGTTGCCGGTCAAGTTGGCCAATGACGAAAAAAATCAGCCTTCACAATATATGAACCATTTATCCCTGTTGTTTCGCTATCTTGAACCCGGCACCGACAAACGCGAATTCGACCAATGCCAGCTCTTTTGAGTCTTTCCTCGTTACCCATAAAGCCACTCGACAAGACAGGCTACCTCATCATTTTCACAGCAATATAATCCACAGCGCGGCCACAATCAGCCAGATGGCGACGCAGCGCAGCAGCAAGCCCTGCAGCCCCTCCAGCTGATCCATGGCGACGTTCAACGTGGCGGAGGAAGCCGCACTGTCTTCTTCTCTCGCTACGTTAGCCACGGACAACAGCAATGAAGCGGGCGGGTGCAACTGCCACCAACTACCACGCATCTGGTTCATCACCGCGCTGAAACCGCCAGCCAATGCCATGCTGAGAATCAGCAGCTGTCGAGCGGGAAAGCGTAACCAGTCATCCAGTGTCTGTTGCCAAGGAGAATCCCCTTCGCTGCAATGACGCCGCTGGCGTTGCAGCCAAGCATGATTCATCACCACCAGGAACGCGGCACCAAACCCCAATAACACTAACCAGAATATCGCCACAAAAAGACGTTCCTCCCGCGCCAGAATCTGCTCGTTCAATTGCTGGTGATAGGCCGGGTCTCCGGGCACCCCATCCACAGAAAACTCGTCTGTGGCCAAGGCTGCAAAACCTTCAGGATCATTCATGCGGCCGCGCACCAGTAGCTCATCCACATGACGAAACTCGCTGTAACTACCGATCAACCAAAGCAGCAAAGGGGTGCCCAACCCCAGCACCAGCAGCTGCCCCCAAAAACCCGATAACCAACACGCACCCCAGCCAATCAGCACAGCCGGCAACAGCACCGCGCCCCACCAAACACGGCCCGGCTGTCCAATGTGGTTACCACACCGTTGCAACCAGCACTGGTGCCGCTCATCACCTGCCAGCAAGCTGGGCCAGCCAGTGTCCATCCGGCGTAACCCCATGACCACAATCAAAACAATAAATTTCATGCTGTTTGCTCCTTAAGTGCGGCCAACTGCTGACGATAACGCTGCCAGTCGAAGGCAGGGCCCGGATCGGTTTTTCTCCCCGGGGCGATGTGCTCATGGCCGGTAATACGGGTGTCAACAATAGCAGGATAGTGATGCTGCAAAAGCCCCGTAAGCGCAACAAGCGTAACGTACTGGGCGGTTTCGTAAGGCATTGTGTCGGTACCTTCCAGCTCAATGCCGATGGCAAAGTCGTTACAATTCTCACGGCCTTGAAATGTCGAGAGCCCGGCATGCCAAGCCCGCTTATCGCACGGCACAAACTGCACCAGGCTGCCATCGCGACGAATCAAGAAATGAGACGACACCGTCAGCTGGTGGAGGGTTTCAAAATAAGGATGTTGCGCTGGATCAAGGCAGTTCTGAAACAACGCCTGAATATGGCCACTACCAAATTGGCCCGGGGGCAAGCTAATGTTGTGAATCACCAGCAGGGAGATATCAGCAGGATCGGGGCGATCGTTGAAATTAGGGGAAGGGCACCACTGTGCCTGGTCGACTCGATGTTCGGAAAGGGTAAGCACCCGCGCAAGCTCCTTTTACCTGCGCCTAAGGAAGCCGGTGCTGCACTTTAGCCCTTAGTGCTGCACATTGCCTTGCATACGACGCAGGTCGCCAATAACTGCTTCCAAAGCCCGATCAAACAGGGCTCCTTCTTCGATGAGTTTAACAGCCCCATTATGCAGGGCAACGGCCAAGGTGTAAGCGGAATACTCCTGTACCTTAATGCCACGGCGGTTGGTAAAAACCATTTTGACGCCAGCACGAATATTAGCCGCCAGCTTGGCACGACGGGGTTCATCCTGGTCCTGAATTTCTATCCACTGGCCGGGTGCGAGCTGGCTGCATTTTTTCACCAAAAAATGGTTTTCTGGCAATTCAGGAACGGTCTCTGGCTGTGCCGGTTGGGCGGGTAGTTCCGGCTCCACTGCCACCCGCTCCGTTTGCAAGCCCTTGAGCAACCGGTGGTGCACATCACGGAATTTAACCAACAACTGCTTGGTTTCCATTGCATCGTGGTTAATCTGCGTCAAGCCATCATGCAAGGTCTTCAGCAGTTTGGGGCTGAGCGTCTTGAGTTTTTCCAGCGCAGCCTGATCCCGGTGCTCCAGCACACTCCAGACCACCGCATCCACCACCTTCACCTGCTGCTGCCACAGAGGGCTATTCTCGCCCTCACGCAACCAGGTCAGATACAAAACCTGTTGCCACCCCTGGCGAAGCAACCGCACGACCACATCGGGCAGCTGTCGCCCAGCCATGCGCTTATCCAGCACCGTCACCACTTCATTGCGGGCCTGTTCTGCACGGGCCTTGCCCTCTTCCGCTTCACGGACCCGCTGCTCCACACGGTCGGAACGGGTTTTCTGATTGTCGAAAAACTGCTGGAATTCCTGCAACAACGAGGAAAACAGGCTGGCATCATCTTCGTAATCATCAATGATGCGATGCACCGCATGATTGATTCGCTGATACAGGTCATCCTGAATACCCTGCTGGGGATCCCACTGGCTGCCAGCTCTGGCCAGCATGTTCAGCAATAATCGAGCCTCGTGATTGTCGTTACTAAAGAAGGCCTTATCCATAATCGCCACTTTCAACAGCGGGATCTGCAGGCGACCAATCAGCGCCTTGATGTCTGAGGGCAGGCCTTCGTCATCCAAAATGAAGTCGAATAGCAAGGCCACCAGATTAATGACATCGTCATCAGCCTGATCCAGTGCGTGGATGGCTTCACCATGCTCATTATTGAGTAGCTCAGACAGGTCGGTTTTCAGGTCGGCACGGTCTTCGCCCTCATCCTCACCCAAACTACGCTCTACCCGCTGCAAGCGGTTCAATACGCCGAGCAGATCATCCGAACTGACCTGATGCACCGATGCCGCGTTCGCCACCGGAGCACCATTCATATAGGGCACCCCATTGTGCATAACCGCCATGGGAGCCTCACTGGCTACGCCCGGCGCGCCGCCGGACGCACCACCACCGGTGGCGCCTTGCATGCCGCGCATGGTAACCAGCAGCTCTTGAAGCAGGCCGAACATCTGGTCGTTACTGGCCCCCCCGACACTGCCCCCGGAAGGTACGACGCTGTCATTGCCCTGGTTGGCCAGCGAACGGGAACCCGGCTTGCGTGCCGGAGCGATAGGGGCGGATTTCATTTCCGGGAGCACCCCGGCATCAATCAATACCTTGTTGGCCTCGCTGACCAAATAGCCGGTTTCCGCCATGACTTCCCGCTCGAACAGCTTGAGAATGATCAGGCGAGCCCTGATATCCAATGATAACTTTTCTAACCCTTTATTAAAGCAGGCCACCATTTGACGGGGCTCAAGGGGGTTGTTGCTCTCGCTCACTTCCCGCTTGCTTTCAAATAGGTATTCAATGCGGTGGCAAAGCACCTTCAACTGCTCGTTACAGTCATTACGGGCACGGCGCGCCATGTTGTCCAGCGCCACGGAGGTTTCTAACTCGTCCTCGTTAACCAACGTCAAAGAATCCAGATCCACCGGGGTTGGCTCCAGCGCTTCAGTTTCCGGCGGCCGCGCTAGACTTAAAAATTGATGGTTGATCGCCTGCTTGAAGCTGGACACTAAACCGGACCGCTGGATACGCAACTCTCGCATGGCTTCGAAATAGCGTTCACGTTCGCTATCGGTTTGCTTCTCGGCCAGATCAAACAGCTTGTCATCGGCGCCATCCAGCATATCGCCAAGGTAGGCGGCGCTCAGAGAAAGATAGCGCGCGCACACTTTCTCAAGCGGTCGCGGCATGTTACCTGGCGCGAATTTCCCGGAAACCGGCTTTAACTGTGCGACCTTGGACATTGCTCCCCCCGGCAGGCGAACCCGCGACAGGCTGGATGAGGTATCTCGAGAACGAAGGGCTCGTGGCACCAACACTCACTTGAACAATCTAATACTTTAATACGGTAACATTCGAAACAAGTAATAATTTTGAACCAGTTGGCACTGAACGGAATCGTATGTGGGTACCCACAAAAAGCGCGCCGCTTTCCCTGCCCCGAAAATTCCCCTAGCCTAAGGCCTTTCGGGGCATTGGACGATAGTCATGGAACAGACGGTTACCATACTCAAACAGATTAGTGGTCTTCTGTGGGGATGGCCGGCGCTGATTCTCATCGCCGGCACAGGCATATACCTGACACTTATTCTTGGCTTCCTGCCTTTGCGCCAGCTGGGCTTCGGTTTTCGACAAATGTTGGGCCCCCAGCGCGGCGTGGGCACCATTGGCGCGGGCGCGGCCCTCGCCACCTCCCTCTCCGCCACCATTGGCACCGGTAATATTGTCGGCGTCGCCACCGCCATCCACTCCGGCGGCCCCGGCGCACTGGTATGGATGTGGCTGATTGCCCTGGTGGGCATGGCCACCAAATACGCCGAAGCGGTGCTTGCCGTGCACTTCCGGGAAAAAGATGCCGCCGGGCAATACGTGGGAGGCCCCATGTATTACATCAAGAATGGCCTGGGCAAGAACTGGCATTGGCTGGCCATCGCCTTTGCGGTATTCGGCATGATTGCCGGCTTCGGGATTGGTAACAGTGTCCAGGCCAACTCTGTGGCCCATGGCCTCAGCGACAGCTTTGGCCTACCGGCTTGGATCACCGGCGTCACCCTGGCGATTCTGGTCGGCATGGTGGTGCTGGGCGGCATGAAACGGATTGCCTCTGTGGCCACCTTTATCGTGCCCTTTATGGCACTGGCTTACCTGCTGGCGGGCTTGGTAGTTTTGGCAGACCACGCCAGTGCCATCCCTGCTGCATTGGCTTTGTGCTTTGAAAGCGCCTTCACCGGCACTGCCGCCGCAGGCGGTTTTGCCGGGGCTCTGGTCAAAGAGGCCATCCGCTTTGGCATGGCCCGAGGCATCTTTTCCAACGAAGCCGGCCTGGGCAGCGCCCCCATAGCCCACGCCTCCGCCAACACCGATCACCCTGCCCGCCAAGGCTCCATCGCCATGCTGGGCACCTTTATCGACACCATCATTGTCTGTTCCGTCACCGGTCTGGCGATCGTGTCCACCGGCGTGTGGGACAGTGGCGTGAAAGGCGCACCCCTTTCCGCCTTGGCATTTTCGTCTACCTTCGGCAGTGCCGGCAACATCATTGTGGCCTGTAGCCTGGCCGTTTTTGCCTTTACCACCCTGCTAGGCTGGAGCTTATACAGCGAACGCTGCACACAGTTCCTGTTCGGCAACAAAGCGATTATGCCGTTTCGTATCGTCTGGGTACTAGCTATACCCTTGGGTGCGATTGTCAGCCTGAACTTCGTTTGGGCATTGGCCGATATCATGAATATCCTCATGGCCGTGCCAAACCTGATCGCTCTGTTATTATTGTCGCCCATTGTGGTTCGGCTAAGTCGTGAGTTCTTCGCCAACCGCCCGGACTAGCCACTGACGGTTGACGGCCCCGCGATCAACCGCCATTGTCATGGCCCATTGCCCTCACCCTCAACCCTAGAGGGTGAGGGCAAGGCCGTGATCAGTAACCGTATTAAGAGATCCCATGACCATCGCCAACCTCCCTGACTACGTGCGTGACGACATCAGCCGCAATGTGACCTTTGCTCTTGAAGAAGATATCCGCGATGGCGATATCACCGCCCAGTTGATCGACGCAGACAGCACCAGCAGCGCCACCATCATTACCCGCGAAGACACGGTCATGTGCGGCACCCCCTGGGCCGACGAAGTATTCCGGCAGTTGGGCGACGTGGACGTTGAATGGCATGTCCAGGATGGCGACCGCCTCCCAGCCGAAACCACTTTGTGCACTCTGCACGGCAATACCCGCAAAATTCTCACCGGCGAGCGCACCGCCCTGAATTTCCTGCAAACCCTGATGGGTACCGCCACCACCGCCCGCCGCTACGCGGATGCCGTGGCCGGCAGCCAGGTCACCATCCTCGACACCCGAAAAACCCTTCCCGGCCTGCGCGCCGGCCAGAAATACGCCGTGCTCTGCGGCGGCTGCCAAAACCACCGCATCGGCCTCTACGACGCCTTTCTGATCAAGGAGAATCATGTGGCAGCTTGCGGCGGCATCACCGCGGCCATTGAGCGGGCTCGAGCATTGGCACCTGAAAAGAAAATCATCGTGGAAGTGGAAACTTTGGTGGAACTTGAAGAAGCCGCGGGGCTAACGCCAGATCAAATTATGCTGGATAATTTCAGTGTGGAAATGTTGAAAGAAGCGGCCGGGATGGTGATTGATTCAGCGTTGGAAGTGTCTGGTAATTTGACCGTAGAGAATGCAAGCGGACTACCTCAAAGCCGGCATTGGTTCTTGTCTTCCGGGGCCTTGACCAAGCATGTTCAGGCTACTGATTTGTCGTTGCGGTTGCAAAGTGAACCCTAGCGGGGAAATTGGCGACAACCCATTTCCAGCGTCTCCTTTAAACAGGGACACGCATAAAATTTACTGCGTGTCCCTGTTTAACGACCACTGGCTTACTGTGCAACGCTGCTCAAGCAGGGTAATGCAGCTCCCTCCCAAGCAAAGCACACATAACGCCCCCTGCCCAACAACGCCTATACAACCACTGCCCCCAACACGCTGGCCGAATACTGTCCAGCTATCCAGGCTCGCCCTGTCGCGGCAGCAAAGGCTTTTACCCTCACCAACGCCCCTAGGGCCAAAGGTTGGCGCTGCTTACGAAGCCGCATATGCCGAAGCCAGGCGTGTTGATCTATCCCTAACCGCGTCAGCACATCCGCCGCCTCACCCGAAATCGCCCCGCGCTTGCCTTCCCTCACCGCACGGCCCGTCGCATCCACCAACTGCAGATAGTCCATCAACCAAAACCCGCGCAGCGCCCCACTGTCATCAGTATCCACAGACTCGGCATCCAACAAATACGCCAAGCGAGGCGCAAACGCATCATCACCAGCCGAATCGGCGGCCAGTGCCCGACTACGCTGCTGAACCGAAGTGTAATCAGCCGCCTCGGGGGTCGACGCCATGCCCGCGCGCACCGGATTCAGGTCCACATAGGCCATACAACTCAACAGCGCCGCTTCATCCAGCAGCGCCTGGCACTTATAACGGCTTTCCCAGAAACGCCCTTTGCAGTCATCTTCCCCATTGGCTCGCCGGGCGATATGTTCATTCAAGCACTTCATAAACCAACCGAGGTCAAACAACCGCTCCCGCCACTGCGCCACACTTTCCAGCGCCTTCAACGTATCCGCCTCGCCCGTTTCACCCCGCAACCAACGCTGCACCAGCAAAGGGCCAGAAAAAAGCCGCATCCAGCGCTCAGCCACCGCCTTATCTGACCATCCCGCAGCTCTCTCCCTGTCGACTCTCAGCACCACATGGTAATGATTCGACATCACCGCATAAGCACATAAATCCACCGCAAACACATCCACCAACAACGCCAACCGCTCCACTACCCATTGGCGACGGTGCTCATAGTCCTGACCGGAATAATCGTCCTGGCCACACAGAAAGGCCCGCCGCACACAGCGACAAATGCAGTGGTAATACGGAGTGTCGTCGAGGGATACCTGAGAATAACGTGCGCGGGTCATAGAGCCTCCTTGCTTATTCAAGGCCCCAAAATACTGTCTTTACGAACAGCCAAACAGAAGAGAACAACGAAAGGAGGTGTAAGAGATAGGCTAAGTTATGCGTGTCTCATTTTTCTGTTGTCATTACGACCAGCTAAAAAGAAGAGAACAACGAAAGGTGGTGTAAGAGATAGGCTAAGTTATGCGTGTCCCTGTTTTTTGGCCTATTCAAAGAAAAGAAAGCACAAAACAGGCCAAGATTCATCAAAGCCAAAACGGCCCAAGCCATTGTTTTTATTGGGAACGAAAAACGCAGGCAAACACAAAGGTGACGCATCCGGGAACTTTTCAGCAAAATCCGGCATTTGAAAATTACTATAAATACATATAGCCAAACTTATTAAAAGCTTGCGTTAATTTTTTCTCGCGAAGAAACGTTGCCCTAAGAATCATTTCAGAAATCAATACCTCGCCCCACGCAAGAAGAAAAAAGATCACACTCACACATCAAGGATACATAGAACATAGAGATGCATGCTCAAATGAAGAATCATCATGGTAAAAATCGCACAGATCGCTCAACTGCGATTTCCATTTTTCTTCTTTTGGAATAAAGCCCTTCGAAGGCCACCATTTATTCTTCTTTATGTCAACAACAAAAGCCGACTCTTTTTCATCAGGGTAGAGAGCCACCATCATCCCATCTGAAGAAATCAAAGCACGCTGCTTGGCTTTGTTAAACTCATTATAAAGCTTTGGCTGGAGCCTCAAACGCCCTTCATCATTCACATAATAAGCATCCACTGACTGCTGCAGGACAAGTATTTGATTAATTCTACTGGCACTAACGGCAGAGGTAGAGTAACTACTTTCAACAATTACAGACCGTTTTTCTGGAATCACATCAAGAGGAAAGCCGTCAAACGAATAGTCACTCTGTAGTCCAGCACTCTGAATTACGTCAGGCGCAACATCAACCAAAGATGATAGCCTCTCAACGTCTCCACCATCACCTACCGGCGCACCTTTTTTATAGGTAAGACGAGCCAATAGGTTATGGTACTGATTAAGGGTCAAAACGCTTGTCCCATGCCCGAAAGCATCCACTTTAAAGTCACTATAAGGATTTCCTTTCTGCAACTCATCATCAACACCAGGGAACCCCTCTCCATGATCTGAAAGGACATAGACAACCGCATTCTCAAGATACCCTCCCTCCTTTAGCTTCCCCAGCAAATCTTTTAATTGACGATCAGCAAGCTCAAGCATCGAAAGATAACGCCCATAGCTATCAGGATAACTTTGATTATCCAGCTCAACACGCTTCATCATATTGCTGACAAAAGGATAGTGGGGCATACACAAGTGAGCAGCCAAAAAAACAGGCCCACCGCCCTTCAATGCTGAAACCAATTCATTATTGAACTGGTAAGGAACATACGTCACATAATTCCCCCTATTAATATAAATAAAAGGAAATATCATTTTGCCGATCCGCGTATTCGCAAAAACATTAATAAGGGGAAGGTCAGAAAATTTTGTGATCAAAAAATCTGCAGCACCAACCTTGGGGCCTACTGCCTGATCAAAGCCATAAGATTCATCAATATCATTAAACCGACGTTCATCTAACCCCCATACAGTGCGATAACCATTATTTTTAAAAATCCTAGTGATTAAATGTTTTTTATCAATATAAGAGTCATCCATTAAGTTATATCTTGCACCATTATGATAAGGATAACGACCACTGAGAATTGACACCCAGGCAGCATGAGTTCTTGCTACTGGCGTATAGTCATTCCTGTAGACTCGTCCCTTTTTCAACAGGCCATCTAAAAAAGGCATCACTTCCCTTTTTGAACCAAAGTACGACAATTCCACTGGCCGAACAGCGTCAATACCAATAATAATCACATTAGGCTTTTGGGCCACGCCACTCGCTTTCTCCCTGGGAAGCTGTGAGTGAATCAATAACCAATAAGGTAAGGAAAAAACGAAGGCGACAGCAAAAACTTGCAAGAAGAGAATCTTACGCCGAATGCATGCTAACAGTATGAGCGCAACAGTTAACAGAAAACTGGAAAATATGGCTGCATTAACCCAAGATGCAGACACCTCAAACGCCATCACAGAAACAGGGTACAACGCGCTATTAATTAAATGGATAAGGAGTATAGGCGGAGCAGCCCCTAGAGCAATCGCTTTCCATCCTTTAACGCCCAACCATTCCTCTAATCCAACGGAAACCCAGTAAATCAAAAGAGCAAACAAAACCAAAAGAGCCCATTGCATCACAAGAAAATGCGCAATATCTTCCATTAACGCCCAATTTGTGAAATTTTCCAGCATCCGCAGGAAGCTTGTGTTGATAGTTTCTACTCCTAAGGCGGCACCTGACTGTATTAGCAAGCCATACCAAAGCAGCCAAACAAGAAAAACCAAACCTACACACCGGAAAAATTGACGCATTGCTTGTCTCTTTTGCTTTTACTGATAAAACAAAAAAGGGGCACCTAAGAGGCACCCCTTTTCAAACAGTTCCGTTAGTATGTTAACGGCAGTTACCCGGCAGGTAACGCGGATCAACACCACCAGAAGGAGCAGCACAGACCCAAGTCACTGAACCGCCGCCAGTAGCAATATTCGGGGTCAGGGTAACAGTTTTACTTGCAATAGCAGCGTCATTGTTGTAAGTGATAGTGATAACACCGCTGGAGCCAACACCAACAGATTTTACGTTGTTGCCAGTGATTTTGCTGGCATCAGCAAGACCTGCTGCAGGGTTGGAGGAAGGCCACGCACCTTTTGACAAACGTGTTTCTGCAACACTGGTCTTGGCGCCGGAAGCCAGACTCAGGCCTTCAGACACCTTGGTGCGCACGGTGTAATCCTGGTAAGCCGGGATCGCAACAGCAGCCAGAATACCGATAATGGCAACCACGATCATCAGTTCGATAAGGGTGAAACCCTGTTGCATTTGCTTCTTCATTTTGTTTTCTCCAATCATTGGCAAACTTTTTTGAGCCCACCCTTGGCGAGCATCTGTGTTGTTCCAAAGCAGGGAGCGTGCCAACTTGATCTGGCTGGGGAAAAATCATTAGAAGGCGGCATTTTCTGCGCCTTAAGGCTGCATGATTGCCACAGCCTTAAGGCTAAAACAGTCCCCGCCCACCAACACAAAGCGTCACCTCCTGACACTTAACGTCACCGCCTCACTTAAGTACTGACGCGACTTGTCGGCTTTACCGGCCAGGCAATCATACACGGGGCATCATCTTATCCTTAACCTTACAGGTGCGAGCACGCCCCTTTTTTGGTTCATCGCGGATTAACGTGAAAACACCGGTTGTGCCTGATTGGTCGTAGTGTTGCCCGCATGCCTGCTTGCTGGATGCCAAATGCCTGATGCCGGATATTAAACCAGCCGCGGATACTGGGGCCCTGATGACCCGGAAGGCCAAAACAGCGCACAGGTCGTCCGTAAAAAAGACTCAATACTCGGACCTTGTCGCCCTGAGCGTGGCGGGTAGCCGAGCCGGACGCATCATGCAGCCGCCGGCGCCTGTTTTTTTCATCAGGCACCAGGCCGCTGGCGTTAGGCTCCCTGTACACCATTCCGCGGGAAAGACACTCCGTTTATATCATTACCGCCAAGCCGTGATGCACCTTTCCTCAGCCGGCACTGCTTTATCGCGGTGGAACCACCGCTCCTACAGACCAAGGGCATTGGCCCCTCTGTCGCGGCCTAAAGTCTGGGACTGTAACGGGGAGCGATGCTTACATTCGCAAAGGCTCCCGGATTGGCATGGAGTACTAGTGGTAGGCATTTCCTTCTGCACCCCACTTTACATGGCTGGAGGGCCCAGCAAACTGCGGAAATGGTTGAGAAATCAGTGGCAAGGTACTGATTTTGCGACATCCGGCCTTCCCAGCCTTGAGCACACACGGTATGTTAGGAAAAAAGTGTTGGGCGCACCGACCATACTAAGCATAAACAAGCAGGTTGCCATGACTAGCCAAACCGCCTCATTCAGCGGCTTACCGCATCGATTGATACAGCAGGGCCTGCTGGACGCCGAAAGCGCCCAGCACATTCTGCAGCAGGCCCGCCAGGAGAAAACCAGCCTGGTGCGGCAAATTGTTGCCAGCGGCAAACTCACCGCCAGGCAAGTGGCAGGCGCCGTGGCGGAAGAGTTCGGCGACCCGATTCTCGACCTGAGCAGTTTTCAGCGCGACAGCCTGATAAAGGACCTGGTCGACCCCAAGCTGATCAACAAGCATCACGTCCTCCCTCTTTATCGTCGAGGCAGCCGCCTGTTTGTTGCCGTATCAGACCCTACTAACCTTCCCGCCCTGGAAGAGATTCGCTTTAACACCGGCCTGAACGTTGAAACAGTAATTGTCGAAGAAGACAAACTGACCCAATGGATCGATGCGCTAGAGTCAGAGGCCGAAGGCGATGCTTTTGGCGATCTGGATGACGGGCTAGATAACCTAGATATCGGCGGAGGCGAAGAAAAAAAGGACGAAACCCAATCCGGAGCAGATGATGCACCGATTGTTCGCTTCGTTAACAAGCTACTACTTGATGCTATCAAGGGTGGCGCCTCGGATTTGCACTTCGAGCCTTACGAGAAAACCTACCGGGTTCGTTTTCGACAAGACGGGATTCTGCAAACTGTATCCAAGCCGCCCATCAATATTGCCAGCAAACTCTCCGCCCGCCTGAAGGTAATGTCTCGACTGGATATCTCCGAGCGTCGGGTGCCTCAGGATGGCCGTATCAAGCTGAAAATTTCCAAGACCCGGGCCATCGATTTCCGGGTGAACACCTGCCCCACTCTGTTTGGCGAAAAAATTGTACTGCGTATCCTGGACCCCGAATCCGCCAAGATGGGTATTGAAGCGCTGGGTTACGAAGACGATCAGAAACAAATGTATCTGGACGCCCTGCACAAACCACAAGGCATGATCCTGGTCACCGGCCCTACCGGCTCAGGCAAGACCGTATCGCTGTACACAGGCGTGAATATCCTCAATACACCGGAGCTCAATATTTCCACGGCAGAAGATCCAGTGGAAATCAACCTGGAAGGGGTCAATCAGGTTAACGTTAACCCGAAGCAGGGCATGGATTTCTCATCCGCGCTACGTGCCTTCCTGCGCCAGGATCCTGACGTAATTCTGGTGGGGGAGATCCGTGACCTGGAGACCGCTGAAATTGCGGTCAAAGCTGCCCAGACCGGCCACCTGGTGCTTTCCACCCTCCACACCAACAGCGCCCCGGAAACCCTGACCCGCCTTCGTAATATGGGGGTTCCCTCCTTCAATATTGCCACTTCGGTATTGTTGATTATTGCCCAGCGACTGGCACGGCGCCTGTGTGAAAATTGCAAAACACCAGTGGATGTCCCCAAACAATCCTTGCTTGAGATGGGCTTCACAGAAGAAGACATCACCAGCGGGTTTACTGTGTACGGCCCACAAGGGTGCGACAAATGCAAGAACGGCTACAAGGGCCGCGTGGGGGTTTACGAAGTGGTCAAAATCACTGACGGTATCGCGCGCATTATTATGGAAGAAGGCAACTCCATTGAAATTGCCGACCAGTGCCGGAAAGAAGGCTTTAACGACCTTCACCGTTCCGGCCTGGTTAAAGCAATGCAAGGGGTGACCAGCCTGGAAGAAGTTAACCGTGTCACCAGCGGACATTGATTATGGCGACTAAAACAGCACAACAAAAATCAGCCACTTTCACCTATGAAGGCCTGGACCGTCAGGGCAAGAAGGTTAAAGGGGAAACCTCCGGTAAAGGTGCCGCCCTGGTTCGCGCAGAATTGCGCAAGCAGGGCATCAATGCCAAAAAAGTAGTGAAAAAGCGGGAAATCAATCTGGGCGGCAAGAAAAAAATCAAGCCCATGGATATCGCTATCTTCACGCGCCAGATGGCCACCATGATGAAAGCCGGCGTACCGTTGGTACAAGCTTTCGAGATTGTTGCCGATGGCTTGGATAACCCGTCGATGAAGGACGTGGTTATGAAAATCAAGGCAGATGTGGAGGGCGGTAATAACTTTGCCGGCGCCTTGCAAAAACATCCGCTACTTTTTGATGAGCTTTATTGCAGCCTGGTTGACGCCGGGGAACAATCCGGTGCCTTGGAAACCATGCTGGACCGAGTGGCTCTTTACAAAGAAAAGAGTGAGGCACTTAAACAGAAAATCAAAAAGGCGATGAAGTATCCCATCGCGGTTATCTGTGTTGCCGTTATTGTTACCGCCATTCTGCTGATTAAAGTGGTTCCCACCTTCCAAGAGCTTTTCCAGGGCTTTGGCGCCGAGCTTCCGGCGTTTACTCAGTTTGTTATTGGTTTATCTGAATCACTACAGGCCAATTTCCTTATTATTGTCGTATCGATAATCGGTTTCGCTATTGCCTTCAGCGAGACACGCAAGCGATCCGAAAATTTCAGAAACTGGATTGATCGCACATTATTGAAATTGCCTATCATTGGCGACATTACCTTCAAAAGCACCATCGCCCGTTACTCTCGCACGCTTTCTACGACGTTTGCAGCAGGCGTGCCTCTAATTGATGCCTTGGATGCCTGCGCCGGCGCCACTGGCAACGTGGTCTACCGGAAAGCCGTTCTGCAAGTAAAAGAAGACGTCTCTACTGGTCAGCAACTTCAATTCGCCATGCGCAGCACCGGTGTCTTTCCTGCCATGGCACTACAAATGACCGCTATCGGCGAAGAATCAGGCGCCCTCGATGCCATGCTGGAAAAAGTCGCCATTTACTACGAGGATGAAGTAGACAACGCTGTAGACGGTCTGACCAGCATGATGGAGCCTTTAATCATGGCTGTGCTTGGCGTACTCATCGGCGGTCTGATTATTGCCATGTACCTTCCCATCTTCCAGCTGGGGGCAGTGGTATAACGTGTCCGAAATACTCAACCTCCTCTCGTCCAGCCCGACCCTTTTGGTCGGGCTTTGTGTTGTTATGGGGCTGCTGGTAGGCAGTTTTTTGAATGTTGTCATTCATCGTTTGCCGTTGATGATGGAGCGGAGCTGGAAGCAGGAAGCCCGCGAGATCCTGGAGCTGCCAGCGGAAGACAGTGGCGGCATTTTCAACCTGGTGACACCGCGCTCGCGCTGCCCGAAATGCAGCCATGCGATCAGCTGGTATGAAAACATTCCCGTGTTTAGCTGGCTGGCCCTGCGCGGCAAGTGCAAGGGTTGCAAAACCCCAATCAGCAAACGCTACCCCATTATCGAACTTGTCAGCGGCGTGCTCGCCGGGCTGTGTGCCTGGCACTTCGGGTATGGTCCCTGGCTGGTGTTTACGCTTTTTGCTACCTGGGTACTGCTGGCCGCCGCGATGATTGACGCAGACACTACCCTGCTGCCGGATAGCCTGAACTACTGGTTGCTGTGGACAGGCTTGTTGGCGGCCGTTATAGGCGTATCGCCGGTTTCATTGGGCGATGCGGTAATCGGCGCCATGGCCGGGTATCTTTCGCTGTGGAGTGTTTACTGGCTGTTCAAGCTGATCACCGGGAAAGAAGGCATGGGCTACGGCGATTTCAAGCTGCTGGCCGCGCTGGGAGCCTGGGTCGGCTGGCAATACCTGCCGGTGATTATTCTTTTGTCATCGGTGGTCGGGCTGGTCTTCGCTATCGCCATGATGATGTTCAGCGGCGAAAAACGCACGCAAATCCCTTTCGGTCCCTATCTGGCTACGGCCGGGTGGATTGCCCTGCTCTGGGGCGATAGTATCGTCAGCTCGTATCTGGGTATGTTTAAACTCTAACGCAGACACGCCTCGCGCAACACACATGCTCGCATCATGTGCCAGCGTGCGGCGTGATGCTTGCAAGCGGACGTGATTATGTTTGTTGTTGGCCTCACCGGTGGAATAGGTAGCGGTAAAAGCGCGGCCACGGATTATCTGGCCCGCCAAGGCATTACCATTGTGGATGCGGATCTGGCATCGCGAGTGGTGGTGGAACCAGGGCAGCCTGCCTTGCGGGCTATTGCCGAGCATTTTGGCAAGCATGTCATCGCTGACGATGGCGCCCTGGATCGACGGGTGCTTCGCGAGATTGTCTTTGCTGACCCGGACGCGCTTAAAGCTCTGGAAGGCATTACCCACCCAGCCATCGGCGATGAGCTGCGGCGCCAGATCGCCGCCAGCCAGTCGCCCTACACCGTACTGGTTTCTCCCCTGCTGCTGGAAACATCGCAAAAAGAACTGGTGGACAGGATCCTGGTCATTGATGCTCCCGCAGAGTTACAGGTGGAGCGCACGATAGCACGGGATCAGGTTCCGCAAGCGCAGGTCGCAGCCATCATGAAAGCACAGCTGGAGCGAACCAAGCGGCTTGATCAAGCCGATGATGTGGCGGAAAATCACGGCGCTCTAGAGGACCTCCACGAACAGCTGCAAGTGCTGCACCAGCGCTATATGACATTAGCAGAAGGTCGGCGGGTTACGCCGCTTCGCGGCTAACACGACCTACAGCTATCTATTTCGTAGGTCAGATTAGCCTAAAGGCGTAATCCGACATGAAACATTTGCCGCGGGCAACAGGCTTCGTTGCCACACCAAACATCATGCCTAACCACATATACGATTCGCAGTGGACAGGAGAGCATTCCCGCCCACACCACTCGCCGTAAATGGATGAATACGCGTACCAATATGACTGATAAGTCCCCAGGAAAAAAAACCACCCAAACCTATCCCTGCCCCCAGTGCAAAACCCTGACCCGCTGGGACAGCAACGCCTGGCGTCCTTTTTGTAGCGAACGCTGCAAGCTTATTGATTTGGGGGATTGGGCGACAGAACGCCACGCGATTCGGGGTGAGGACGATGCCCCCGGAGACTTCGAAGAGTTTTAACAACGGTTGTTTACCGCAACGGCCACGCTATTGTCGTTAGCGCATAGGAAATGTCGGATTACGCCGCTTCGCGGCTAACACGACCTACCTGAAAGCCCCAATCCAGCACGCCGCTACAGTGGCCAGAAAGCCCGAATGCCTGCAATACCGACAGCACCGTGATCACGAGCGCTGGCCAGATCCCCCGGCGTAACCCCACCCAGCGCATAACAGGCAAGCGGTGTTCCTTTCATTAACAACTCAGCCTGCAGCCAGCCTAACGCAGGTTTTCCCGGGTGTGTTGGCGTGGGGAGGATCGGTGACATCAGCGCCATATCCAAGCCAAGAGACACAGCCTTGTCCCGTGAGGCCATATCATGAACCGCCGCACTGGTGATCCCATCAAACGCGGGTCGTTCATCCAGTTGCGCAAGAACCCGCCCCGGAAAATGCAGGGCAAATACACCCAGCGCCTTCGCTGTAGCCATATTCCGCGCACCCGCAGCGCGTAACCAGACCTTTACGCCTTTCTCGTGGCAGCGCCCCACAATGGTCGACATCTCAGCATGGTCACTCCACTGCCGCAGATAGAGCCCCTGTCGCTCAGCATCCAGTCGATCAATACCCGATAACAACTTGCGAAGTGAAATATCTTCCGGCGCGACCACCAACTGTTCGGGCAAGCGTATGGCATTCACCACCGGCTGATTAGCCGCCGGGAAATGCAGTCCTGCCAGCGCTCCCGGAAGAAACCACTGTACCGGCTGCCCTTCCCGCCCTTCAGGCTGCCCCTGCCAGGCATAAACATCACGAAAGTGCAGGGTCACGTGGATATCATCGTATTGATGGGCAATGGTCATGAAGGGAGTAGAAGCTGAATCGATCATGCCAAGCTCTTCTTCCAGCTCCCGGGCCAGTGCTACGCCCAACGTCTCCCCTGACTCCACTTTGCCGCCAGGAAACTCCCAGCGCCCACCCTGATGCTTGTGGTCGGCCCGCTTGCTCAGGCAAATACAGCCATCGGCGCCACGAATGATGGCGGCAACGACGATGAGTGAAGGGGTTGGGCTTGTTGCCATGGGTGTTTTCCACATCTCTGCGCGAGACTGAGTGCAAGTGAACCACCTGGCGTGGCCATCAAGCTTCTCGCTTGCGAGCAAGCTCATTGCGTACTCAGCGGCTTGTCGGATTACGCCTTTCAGGCTAATTCGACCTACGGTCTACAGTCTCGCGTGTTGTCTGGTGCGTATCTACGTCCGATACTCCGCATTGATCTTCACGTAGTCATAGCTGAAGTCACAGGTCCAAACCGTACACTGTGCACCCCCCGCTGACAGATCTGCACGGATGGTGATTTCCGGGTTTGCCATCACCGCCGCACCTTGTGCTTCTTCATAGCTGTCCGCTACGCCTCCCCGCTCTACCAGCGGCAAATCGCCCAGCCAAACGCTGACCTTGTCTACATCCAGCGCTGCAATCGGGGCCCGGCCTATGGCGGCCAGAATACGGCCCCAGTTCGGGTCAGAGGCAAATAGGGCCGTTTTCACCAAGGGTGAATGGGCAATGGTTTCTGCCACTACTCGCGCGTCGCTCTCGTTGGCAGCACCGGTCACGGTAATCTCCACAAACTTGGTGGCCCCTTCACCATCACGCACCAGGGCCTGGGCCAGTTCAGTGAAAACCTCTTCCAGCGCCTGATACAACAACTGGCTATGGCCCTCCAGTGCCGTAATTTCATTCATTTCAGCTTGGGCCGTGCTAATCAACATGCAGGCGTCATTCGTGGAGGTATCGCCATCGACCGTCACCCGGTTGAAAGATTTATCTGCCAACGCTTTCACCCACTGGTCCAGCAACGGCTTGGCAATCGGCGCATCGGTGGCGATAAACCCCAGCATAGTGGCCATGTTCGGCTTGATCATGCCAGAGCCCTTGGACATCCCTGTCACCGTCACCGGCACACCATTCATTTCCACCCGCCGGCTAGTGAGTTTAGGGTAGGTATCGGTCGTCATGATACCTTCTGACGCCCGCCCCCAGTGGTGAGGGTCGAGCTCAGCCAGCGCCTTTGGCAAGCCGGAGGCGAACGCTGCCAAAGGGAACTGCTCGCCAATCACTCCGGTGGAGTAGGGCAAAACTTCATCTGCTTGACAGCCCGCCGCTTGGGCCAGCAATTCACAACTCGCCAGGCAGTTTTCAAGGCCTTTTTTCCCCGTGCCTGCATTGGCGTAACCAGTATTGATCATTAGATAGCGGGGCGTGGTAGCGGCCAAGCGGGATTTCGCCACCTGAACCGGCGCCGCACAGAAACGGTTGAGCGTAAAGACGCCGCTGACGCGGCTGCCTTTTGCCAACTCCAGCACCACCAAATCTTTGCGATTCGCTTTCTTGATACCGGCTTCTACGGCGGCAAGCCGCACGCCGGGGACCGGCAACCACTCAGACTGTGTCATCACGCTTATCCTGCTATCCATGTGTTGAAAGCTTGCTATGAAACAAACGCTCTGCCAAGCGTTCAGATTTTCAGCCTTGCTGTCGGCTTATTTATCGGATTACGGCTTCGCTTAATTCGACCTACGAATTAACAAACCAGCACCAAGCCTAAAACGACGAACGCTAACAAAGAAAGCACCGGTATTACCGGTGCTTTTGTCTTTACTCACAGCGAGAAGCTAGTAGCTCGACGCTGTTTATTCAATTTTCCCGTGGCACTGCTTGTACTTCTTGCCGGAGCCGCAAGGGCAAGGTTCGTTGCGGCCTACTTTGCGTCCATCGCGCACCACCGTTTTAGGCTGCTCACCCTGCTGGCGAGGTTCAGCATTACCATCCGTGCCGGGCTCAGCCACCGCCTGCATCTTCATTTTTTCGGCCTGCACGCGCGCTTCTTCCTCACGCTGCTGTTCAAGGCGCTCTACTTCGTCATCGCGACGTACCTGGAAGCTGTGCAGCACCCGGATCAGTTCGTGCTGAATCTGGTTGAGCAGACCTTGGAACAACTCGAAAGCTTCTTTTTTGTATTCCTGCTTGGGGTTTTTCTGGGCATAACCACGCAGATGAATACCCTGACGCAGATGATCCATGCTCGCCAGATGCTCTTTCCAGTGGCGGTCAAGAATCTGCAGCATCAAGTGTTTCTCGATCTTGCGCAGGTCTTCGGTGCCGATTTCAGCCTCTTTTCGCTGATAATCTTCGTCCATGCGCTCGACCAGCTTTTCAATTAAGCCTTCAATATGCAGCTGGTTATCCTCGTGGAGCCATTGGCCCACAGCCGCATCACACTGGAATTCCGCCTCCAGGGTTTTTTCAAGGCCGGGGATATCCCACTGATCTTCCACAGAGCCCGGTGCCATATAATCGTGGACCAATTCTGTCACCACATCGCGGCGAATCCCTTTCACGGAATTCACCAGATCCTCGGCTTCCAGAATCTGGTCACGCTGCCCGTAGATGACCTGACGTTGGTCGTTAGCTACGTCATCGTATTCCAGCAGGTTCTTGCGGATATCAAAGTTGCGCCCTTCCACCTTGCGCTGAGCGTTTTCAATGGCGCGCGTTACCCAGCGGTGCTCAATGGCCTCACCGTTTTCAAGGCCCAGGGAACGCATCAAATTCCGAATCTTGTCTGACGCAAAAATTCGCATCAGGTCATCTTCCATGGAGAGGAAGAAGCGGGTGTAGCCCGGGTCACCCTGGCGCCCTGCACGGCCACGCAGCTGATTATCGATACGACGGGACTCATGTCGCTCGGTACCGATAATATGCAACCCTCCGGCTTCCATGACGATGTCGTGGTTCGCTTGCCATTCGGTGCGGATTTTCTCCGCTTCTGTCTCAGACGGAGTCTCCATGTGCTTGATCTGCTCTTCGGGATTACCGCCGAGCACGATATCCGTACCCCGGCCAGCCATATTCGTCGCAATCGTCACTGCCCCGGGACGCCCCGCCTGAGCAATAATCTGGGCCTCGCGTTGGTGAAACTTGGCGTTCAACACTTCGTGATGAATCTTGTCCTGCTTCAGACGCTTGGACAAATACTCCGAGGCTTCAATGGTAGCCGTGCCCACCAGCACCGGAGCCCCCTTAGCCACTGCCTCACTCACTTCCTTGACGATAGCATCGAATTTTTCCTGCAAACTCAAATACACCAGATCGTTAGCGTCAATACGCACCATCGGTTTATTGGTGGGCACCACCACCACATCCATCCCGTAAATCTGCCGGAATTCCAGCGCCTCGGTATCCGCCGTGCCGGTCATGCCCGACAATTTATTATAAAGACGGAAATAGTTCTGGAAGGTCGTAGACGCCAGCGTCTGGTTTTCCTGCTGGATATTCAGCTTTTCCTTGGCCTCGATAGCTTGGTGAATCCCTTCAGACCAGCGACGCCCCGGCATGGTACGACCGGTATGCTCGTCGACAATGACGATCTGGTCTTCCTGAACGATATAGTCCCGGTCGATATGGAACAGGGCATGGGCCTTCAACGCCGCATGAACATGGTGGAGCAACGCCAAATTATGGGCCGCGTACAGGCTCTCGCCCTGCTCCAGCAATTGATTGCTGACCAGCAGCCCTTCAATTTTCTGGTGACCGGTTTCAGTCAGTTCTACTTGCCGTTGTTTTTCATCAACGAAGTAATCACCCTCGCTCTCTTCCGTTTCTTTTTCCAGCTGCGGCATCAACTGATTCACCGCCTGGTACAACTCAGAAGAATCCGCCGCCGGGCCAGAAATAATCAACGGAGTTCGTGCTTCATCGATCAGGATGGAATCCACCTCATCGACGATGGCATAGTTCAACCCACGTTGAACCCGGTCCTCCAAACGAAAGGCCATGTTGTCGCGCAGGTAATCGAAGCCGTATTCGTTGTTGGTCCCGTAGGTAATATCTGAGGCATACGCGGCGCGTTTCTGCTCGGTCGGCTGCTGGGATAAAATGATCCCGACAGACAGGCCCAGAAATTCGTACAACGGACGCATCCAGTTAGCATCACGCTCGGCCAAGTAATCATTCACCGTAACCACATGCACGCCTTCACCGGAAAGTGCGTTCAGGTAGGCTGGCAGCGTTGCCGTCAGGGTTTTACCTTCCCCGGTACGCATCTCGGAAATCCGCCCTTCGTGCAAGGAAATGCCACCCATCATCTGCACGTCAAAATGGCGCATACCCATCACCCGGGTGGACGCTTCACGGACTAGCGCAAACGCTTCAGGCAACAATTCATCTAGGGTTTTGCCCTCTTTAAAGGCCTGCCGGAATGCTTCAGTCTTATGTTGCAGGTCGCCATCGGTAAGCTGACCCATTGCGTCTGCGTGGCTATTTATGGCATCAACCAGCTTCGCCATCCGCTTGAGTTCACGATCATTTTTGGTGCCGATGATTTTTTTTACGATGGTACCCAGCATAAAACTTCCGGTTCAGTAAAAGTCAGGACAAACAGCCCGGTGGCGGCAAAGTGATTTCCCGCAAGACCCGATGTTGTTTTCCAAGGGGCGCCCCTGAAAAACAGCGGAGCCAACGCTGCACCATGCAAGCTTGGCTTCTCACACCCCCGCAATCTTGGTTTTTTGCGCGAAGCGGTGCGCGCGTCGCGAAAGCCACAAGGTCTAGCTCAGAATCTAAATGAGCGGTCTTATTTCACAAGGCCAGACATTCTAAACACAATAGGATGAAGAGATAAGGTGGTATTCCCGGTTATCAAGGGCGCTTAACGGAAAACGGCCCCTTTGCGGGGCCGTTTATCACAATTTTGCTACCGTCTTGCCCGATATATATAGGGTTGTGGATTCACTTGGGCACCATTTTTAAGCACTTCGTAGTGCACGTGTGGGCCTGTGGATCGCCCAGAACTACCCACTTTACCTACCACATCGCCAGTTCGAACAATTTCGCCGGGCTTAACCAGCAACTCTTTAGCGTGACCATAGCGGGTAGATAAGCCATTACCGTGGTTGATTTCTACCATGCGCCCATAACCAGAACGTTCGCCGGAATAGGTCACCACACCCGCGCCGGTGGCCACGATGGGCGTGCCTTCCTTACCGGCGAAGTCCACCCCTTTATGCCAAGCAACACGGCCAGAAAACGGATCAGAACGGCGCCCAAAACGGCTGGACATCCAGCCCTTCGCCAGCGGACGACCGGACAGATAGGTCTGCTCTTCCAATTGCTTGTCAGCCAACAGATCTTCCAGAATATCCAGCTGACGTTCGCGACGCTCCAGCGTAGTAGTCATCTGATCCAGCGCCACCATGAAAGAGGGCAACTCGTAGCTGGCGCTCTCTTCTGGCGTTTCCGGGCCACCCACGCCAGGAACACTGCTAAAATCGAATTCGTCGCCACCAATATCGGCGACTTCCACCAGGCGCTCACCCAACGCATCCAGGCGAACCAACCGAGCTTGAGCCTGCGCCAGCTTGAGCGTCAATGCCCGAAACTGCTCCTGGCTTTGCTGATCCAGCTCGGAAAGCGTTTGCTGCTGCTGTTCCAGCTGGCCAGCGAAACGCTCTGTCATAACCGGGGTAAATTCAGGCTGACCACCCACACGATAGGCCAAGAGATAGGCACTAACGCCAATAATGGTGGGGAACACTACCAACGCCAGAGCCAATAGCCAGGGCCAATGACGAGGAACGGGCAGTGTGCGCGAATGGCCGCGCTTGCTGTTAAGGACTATGATGTTCATAAGGTTTCGTAATGCACCAGCTTAAAGTCAGTCAATTCAAAATGTTACGTTATTGCTTTATAAATTTTTTTACAATCTGCAGGCTAGTCTAAGTAAAACTCATGAGCAAGACAACGTCGCCTAAAGCCCTTCTCACCCTGCTGAGCGGTCACCCCGCTTTGTCCGCTCTGGCGAAAGAAGCCCGGAAGACTCCTGCACAGGAGCAGAATAATCCTTTGCATTGCCTACCTCCTGCTCTGCGTGAGCGCGTCACCCTGGTAGAGGACCAGCATCGCTGGCTGGCAATCACGGAAACCAGTGCCACCGCCCAGCTCTTGCGCTTCCATCTGCCGAAACTGCAACAGGCGCTGCCCGGTCAGCAGATCAAGATCGTGGTGGGTGGCAAGCGCCAACCCATGCAAAACAATAGCCATGTCAGCAAACCGGCAGGCCCCCGTTTGGCTCAGGAAAGCGCCCGGCATATTGAAGCAGTAGCCGAAGCCATAGAGGATGACGCATTAAAAGCATCATTGAAGCGGCTCGCCAGCCGCGGTGAACCTGATTAGCTGAACATTTAAAATTCAATGTTGAAACGGGCCTTGGCGGATGGCACCAACCTCAACCTACATTCCTATATTTGCCTTTCTTACCGGTTCGCGGGCAAAACAGCACTTTTGATGCTGGCTTTCAACGGTGGACTCTAAACTTTTGAAAACCCACACCCTTGAAGCGAAAAGCCACCTGACTGCGGGAGACAGTCAGGTGGCCAACAGGGCTTCGACGTACAACCGAATTGCTTCGGCCAGAGCCAGCATCACTTCCGGGACATCTTGCCCCGAAGCGGCCAACCCACTTTCTTTACTATCTAGCCACCCCTTATTCTGCAGCTAGAACAGGGCGCATATAAGACACAGGCGCATCGGTGGCATCTTCAAACGTCACCACTTCGTAGGAATCCTCCTGACGGAGAATTTCCCGCAACAGCGCATTGTTGAGTGCATGGCCCGACTTGTGGCCAATAAACTCGCCGATCAGACTGTGGCCCAGCAGATACAAGTCGCCAATGGCATCCAGCATCTTGTGTTTGACGAACTCGTCGTCATAACGCAGGCCGTCTTCGTTTAGGATACGGTATTCGTCCACCACGATGGCGTTATCCACACTGCCACCCAACGCCAAGTTCTGGCTGCGCAGGAACTCGATATCGCGCATAAACCCAAAGGTTCGGGCGCGAGCCACTTCTTTCACGAACGAGGTCGTGGAGAAGTCGATACTGGCCAGCTGGTTGCGCTCTTCAAACACCGGGTGATCGAATTCAATAGAAAAGGTCACCTTGAAGCCATCAAAAGGCACGAATGTCGCCGTTTTGTCGTCTTCACGCACCGTTACTTCTTTCTTGATGCGGATAAACTTCTTGGCGGCTTCCTGTTCCTTGATTCCAGCAGATTGCAACAGGAAGACAAACGGACCAGCACTACCATCCATGATCGGCATTTCCGGGGCAGACAACTCCACAAAGGCGTTATCAATCCCAAGGCCGGCCATGGCGGACAAGAAGTGCTCTACCGTACCCACTTTCACGCCATCCTGAACCAGCGTGGAAGAGAGCGTGGTTTCGCCCACCGCGTCCGCCGCAGCCTTGATCTCCACCACCGGGTCCAGGTCCACACGCCGGAACACAATGCCGGTGTTCACGGGTGCCGGGCGCACGGTCATATAGACCTTTTCGCCGGTGTGAAGTCCTACGCCAGTGGCGCGGATCACGTTTTTTAGCGTTCGTTGTCTGATCATCAGTCTGTCACACAGCTGCGGGTACCCTAAAGGATACCGCTTTCCTCAACACAAAATTAGGGCGCGATTATACTAAAATAGCCCTATTTTGCACCCATCTCGCTAAGCCGTTAGTCGGCTTGGCGGCGCAGAAAGGTCGGGATATCAATGAAATCCAGATCTTCCGCGGTGCTCACCGCTTGGTGGCCACGACCACCGGCGGCTTGCTGGGCGGCGCGTTTACGCTCCACAGCCGGGCGATCCAGGTCACTGTAGTCAACCCGCCCGTCTGCTGCGACAGGAGTCTGACGGCCCCGCACGACTTTTAGTTCCTGTGCCGCTGCGCCCAGACCAGTGGCGACCACGGTGACGCTGATGCTGTCGCCCATATCCGGGTCGATGGCGGTACCAATGATCACATTGGCGTCATCCCCAGCCAGTTCGCTGACGATGTCACCCACTTCCGAGAACTCATCCAGAGCGATGGACTCGTTGGCGGTAATGTTAATCAGGATACCCCGTGCACCGCGCAGATCCACATCTTCCAGCAGCGGGCTGGAGATAGCGGCTTGGGCGGCTTCCGCTGCACGGTTGTCGCCACTCGCCGTACCTGTGCCCATCATCGCAGTGCCCATTTCGCTCATCACGGTGCGCACGTCAGCGAAATCCACGTTAATCATGCCGGGGCGAACAATCAGGTCGGCAATCCCTTTCACCGCACCCTGCAATACTTCGTTGGCCGCCTTGAAGGCGTCCAGCAGGCTAGTGGAGCCGCCCAATACTGCTTGCAACTTTTCGTTGGGAATGGTGATCAGCGAATGAACGTGTTCTTTCAGATCATCAATCCCCTGCTGGGCAGAGCGCATACGCTTTTTGCCTTCGAAGGGGAACGGTTTGGTCACCACGGCTACAGTCAAGATGCCCAGCTCCTTGGCGATTTCAGCCACTACCGGAGCTGCACCGGTACCCGTACCGCCGCCCATACCGGCGGTGACGAAGACCATGTCCGCGCCGTCCAGCAGTTCGGCGATGCGATCACGGTCTTCCTGGGCCGATTGACGGCCAATTTCCGGATTGGCGCCCGCACCCAAGCCTTTGGTTACCTGGCTGCCCAGCTGAATCACGGTTTTGGATGAGGCATTACGCAGGGCCTGGGCGTCCGTGTTGGCGCAGATGAAATCCACCCCTTCCACTCCGGAACGCACCATGTGATCCACGGCATTACCACCGCCACCACCGACACCTACCACTTTGATTACCGCGCCATGCGGCACGCTGTCTTCCAGTTTAAATTGCATGGTTGATCTCCCGTTGTTGCTTCCCTGGTTACTACTCATTACGTCGAAGTGTTCCGGTTATGTTGCCGCGGCCCGGAACAACCGCTTGCCCTTAGGTGACGCTTCGCGGGTGTTGCCTGATACGCGAAGCGTGCTGTGACTCTTGTTAAAAATTACCTTTGAACCAACCCTTTATACGTTCCAGCCAGTCCAGCTCACCACCACCGGCTTGAGCCTTGGCACTGGTGCCTTCCTTCTCCATGCGCTGGCCGTACAACAGCAGGCCCACAGAGGTGGAATAAATCGGATTTTTCACCACATCAATCAGCCCGGAAATACCCTGCGGCGCACCCAGGCGCACCGGCATATGGAAGATCTCCTCGGCCAGATCCACGGCCCCTTCGATCTTCGAGGAACCCCCGGTGAGCACGATGCCACCGGGAATCAGATCTTCAAATCCGGAGCGGCGAATTTCCGCCTGCACCAAGGTGAACAATTCGTCGTAACGTGGCTCCACTACCTCAGCCAGATTCTGACGGCTAAGGGTGCGCGGCGGACGATCACCCACGCTGGGCACCTTGATGGTTTCATCTGCGCCAGCCAACTGAGTCAGCGCACAGGCGTACTTGATTTTGATTTCGTCGGCATGCTGTTTGGGGGTGCGCAACGCCATGGCGATATCGTTAGTCACCTGGTCCCCAGCAATGGGAATATTGGCGGTATGACGAATGGCGCCTTCGGTGAAGATGGCGATATCCGTGGTGCCGCCGCCAATATCCACGATGCAGACACCCAGTTCGCGCTCATCTTCGGTGAGCACGGCGTGCGCACTCGCTAACTGCTCAAGGATGACGTCATCGACTTCCAAGTTGCAGCGGCGTACACATTTCTCGATGTTTTGCACCGCATTCACCGCACAGGTCACCAAATGCACTTTGGCTTCCAAACGCACGCCGCTCATGCCGATGGGCTCACGCACACCTTCCTGATTGTCCACCACATATTCCTGTGGCAGCACATGCAGGGTTTTCTGGTCCGCCGGAATCGCCACCGCTTGGGCCGCGTCGATCACCCGGTCGATATCTGCCTGGGCCACTTCCCGGTCGCGAATGGCAACAATGCCGTGGGAATTGAGGCTACGCACATGGGAACCGGCAATACCGGCGTACACCGTGTGAATATGACAACCCGCCATCAGCTCGGCTTCTTCCACCGCACGCTGAATGGAGCGCACTGTGGCTTCGATATCCACCACCACACCCTTTTTCATGCCCCGTGACGGTTGCGAGCCCAACCCGACGATTTCCAAGGTGCCATCGGCTGCTGTCTGGCCGACGATGGCAACCACCTTGGAGGTGCCAATATCGAGTCCGACAATCATGTTTTCTGTTGCTGTCGCCATGTCACCCTTTCTCCTAACTTTGCTGCTCGCGCCAGGTCACTGCCATGCCGTCCGCATAACGCAGATCCACCCGAGTTACCTGGCGACTATCCGTGCTCAGCACGCCACGATAAAGCCGCACAAAACGGCGTAATTTGGTGGTGTAATGCTCACGGTCAACCACCAGTTCCATGTCGTTATTTAGCGTCAGGCGCGCGGTCAGGCGCGCATTGACTTCCATACTGCGAATGCTCAAATCCACATCCGCCAACGTTTTGCCCATGCTGTGGTAGAAGCCCATGACTTCCTCCAGCCGCTGTTCCGGGCCATTCAGGTGAGGCAGGTTGGCCAGGTCGTACTGCTTCAGCGCCTTGAACGGCTGCCCGCTATCCGACACCAACACCGACTCATTCCACACGGCCACCGGACGCCTTTCTTCTACCGTCAGCACCACGGTATCGGGCCACTGACGGCGGACGGAAACCTCTTCCACCCAGCTCAATCCCTGCGATTGCTGGTAGATTTCCTCCAGCGGCACAGAGAAATAATTTTCTTCGCGCACTAGCGCCGCCAACGCGGTTTCTATCTGCTGCTGACGGCGCACATCGGTCACCCCATCCACGCCCACCTTGCGGATCGGGTAACCATCCAGCGCCGCCGGCAGGTAGATCACTGCCAGCAGGCTAACCATCGCCACCGAGCCCACCAGTATCCATGGCACCGCCGCTGCCATCCGCTCGCGCAGAGGTACGCCGACCTTTTTAACCGGCTTGCGGCGGGCGCCACGCGGCGCGGGGGCGTTTTTAGCCACGACCCCGTTCCAGCGCGTCCAGCAGAATTTCACCTACCAGCACATCGAAATCACGGCCAGTAGCTTTCGCGGCCATCGGCACCAAAGAATGGTCGGTCATACCTGGCACCGTATTCACTTCCAGCAACTGCCACTGGCCTTGTTCATCACGCATGACATCCACCCGGCCCCAGCCACGGCATCCGGCGACGCGGAACGCCGTGAGTGCCAACGTGCGCAACGTCTGCTCATCGGCCTCATCCAGCCCAGCCGGGCATAGATACTCAGTGCTATCGGACTGGTACTTGGCTTCAAAATCATAGAAGGCATGGGGCGTTTGCAGGCGGATAGCCGGCAAAGCTTCATCACCCAGCACCGCCACGGTGTACTCCGGGCCGTTCACCCAGGCTTCCACCAACACGTCCTGATCAAATTTTTCCGCGGCCACTAACGCTTCGGCCAGTTCCTCGGTGTTATCGGCCTTGGCCATGCCAATGGACGACCCTTCGTGGGCTGGCTTGACGATCACCGGGAAGCCCAGCTCTGCCTCTTCACGCCCAGCCACATAAAAGGCCGGGGTGGGCAAACCCGCACCTTTCCACAGTTGCTTGGTACGCACCTTGTCCATGCCGATAGCCGACGCCATCACGCCGGAGCCTGTGTAGGGAATTTCAAGATGCTCCAATACGCCTTGAATCACGCCGTCTTCGCCACCGCGGCCATGCAAGGCAATAAAGGCGGCATCAAACCCTCTCAAGGTATCGACGCTCTTATCCGCCGGGTCCACCAGCTCTGCAATCAAGCCCAGGTTACGCAACCCCGCATGTACCGCCGCTCCACTCTTCAGCGACACAGGGCGTTCTGCAGATCGACCACCAGCCAGCACTGCGACGCGGCCCACTCGGCTCAATCTTTCTTTCAATGCACGCTTATCCATGGCCGCCTCCCTGAGCAACCAACTGCTTGGCGATGGCACCGACATTACCCGCGCCTTGGGTGACGAGCAGATCGCCATTCTGGAGCTGGTTGGCCAGCAAGCCTTGCAGCTTGTCCGGATCATCCACAAACACCGGCTCCAGCCCGCGTTTGCGCAGACTGCGACACAGAGCACGGGCGTCAGCACCGGGGATGGGGTCTTCTCCAGCGGCATAGACTTCCAGCATCAGCAATACATCCACACCGGACAATACTTCCACGAAGTCCTCGTAAAGGTCTTGAGTGCGGGTATAACGGTGTGGCTGGAACAGCATGGCCAGCCGACGGTCCGGCCAGCCTTCACGGATAGCATCAATGGTGGCGGCCACCTCACGGGGATGGTGACCGTAGTCATCCACCAGCGTCGCGCTGCCTCCATCAAAGTGATACTCGCCCTGCACATCAAAGCGACGCCCGACGCCAGTAAAGTTGTTCAGTCCACGGATAATGGCCTCGTCGTCCGCTCCCTCATCCGCCGATACCGCAATAGCGGCCAGCGCATTTAGCACGTTATGGCGTCCGGGCATATTCAGCGACACATCCAGTGGCTCGCCTTCGGCGCGCACCACCCGGAAATGAGTCACCATGCCGTCCTGCCGCACGTTCTCCGCACGCAGGTCCGCATCCTCGCTGAAGCCATATCGAATCACCTGACGATTGACCCGGGGGAGCAGCTTGCGCACTACCGGATCATCCACACACATCACCGCCACACCGTAGAACGGCAGGTTGTGAAGAAACTCGATAAAGGTATTCTCCAGCTGAGCGAAATCGCCGCCGTAGGTATGCATGTGATCCGCATCAATATTGGTGACGATAGCGCTCATGGGCTGCAAGTGCAGGAAACTGGCATCGGACTCATCCGCTTCCGCCACCAGATAACGGCTCTGCCCCAGGCGTGCATTGGTGCCCGCACTATTCAAACGGCCGCCAATGACGAAGGTCGGGTCCAGCCCTGCCTCTGCCATGATCGCTGCGGTTAATGACGTAGTGGTGGTCTTGCCGTGGGTGCCGGCCACCGCGATGCCGTGGCGAAAACGCATTAACTCCGCCAACATCTGTGCCCGTGGCACCACCGGAATACGGCGCTCATGGGCCGCCGCCACTTCCAGGTTCTCGGTATTCACCGCGGTGGAGGTCACCACCACATCTGCCCCATCGATATTCTCGGCACGGTGGCCAATGTCCACTCTCACACCCAGGCCCCGCAGGCGCTCTAGCACCGGCGATTCCTTAATGTCGCTGCCGCTGATGGCATAACCCTGGTTGGCCAGCACTTCCGCAATGCCGCACATGCCCACACCGCCGATACCCACAAAGTGGATACCGCGAATGCGGCGCATCTCCGGCACCGTATGAATGTTGTCGTTATCGGCCATTGGCCACCTCCTCACACAGCGTGGCGGCTCGCTCTGCACTATCCGCCATCGCCTGCTCACGGGCCCGCTCGGCGATTTGCGCCAACAGGCCACGCTCTGCAACCGGTTTCAAGGTGCCAGCAAGGCTTACCGCACCCAGGTCCCGTTGGGGCAGCAACAGGGCAGCCCCGCGCTCTGATAACCAACGGGCGTTCAGTGTTTGGTGGTCATCCACCGCGCTGGGGAGGGGCACAAACAGGGCGGCCACGCCCGCTGCGGCCACTTCCGCCACGGTCAGTGCGCCCGCCCGGCAGATCACCAAATCTGCCCAGCCGTAGGCTTCTGCCATGTCATCAATGAACTCACTCACCTGAGCCTGCAACCCCAGCGCCTGATATATCGGCGCAGCTTCAGCGGTACGCCCGGCACCGCATTGATGGCGCACCTGTATATCACGACCCAGTACCGCCAATAGTAATTCCGGCAGATCCTGATTAAGTACCAGCGCCCCTTGGCTTCCGCCCAGAACCAGCACACGAAGCCCGCCCTGATGCTGAGCATAACGGCGAGACGGCTCCTCTAGAGCAGTAATCTGCGGACGCACCGGGTTGCCCACCCAACAGGCTTGCGGATTACCAAAAGCACCCTGGAACCCTTCCAGGGTCACCGTCGATAAACGAGACAACAATCGATTAGTCAGCCCCGGGACCGCATTCTGCTCGTGTACAACCACCGGCACCTTGCACAAGCGCGCAGCCAGCCCACCGGGGCCGCTGGCAAAACCACCAAAGCCCACCGCCAGCACCGGCTGACGGGCGCGAATCAGCTGCCGCGCCTGTAACACCGCCCGCAACAGATTGAACGGCGCAGTCAACTTGCGCTTGATGCCACCACCGCGTAGACGGGAGACGGACAACTCGGCGATTTCGTAGCCATATTGGCGCGCTAGCTTGCCTTCCATGCCGTTTTCCGCGCCCAGCCAAAGAATCTCGAAACCGCGGGTACGCAGTTGATCAGCCACCGCCAACGCAGGGAATACATGCCCACCCGTACCGCCAGCCATAATCAGGACGGTGCCACTCATCGTGCAACCCTCCCTCTGGCTTTCAGGTGATCCGCTTCCGCCCCGGCTCGCAAAATCAGCCCCACCATGGCGGCGGAAATCAACAGGGAGGACCCCCCATAGCTGATAAAGGGCAGGGTCAGCCCTTTGGTGGGCAGCAGCCCCATGTTCACGCCCAGGTTAATAAATGCCTGGGAGCAAAACACGAAGGCACAGCCATAGACGAGGTAAGCGTGGTACAACAACCCGCGCGCTTCCAAACGGTGGCCAATACGGAACACCCGCCAACCCAGCAGAATAAAACCACCGATTAGCGCCACATTTCCCAGCAGCCCCAGTTCTTCGGACATCACCGCATAGACAAAATCCGTATGGGCTTCTGGCAGATAAAATAGCTTCTGTACACTGTTACCTAGCCCCACACCAAACCAGTGCCCACGGCCAAACGCAATCAGGCTCTGGGTCAGCTGATAGCCAGAACCAAACTGGTCTGCCCAAGGGTCGGTAAAGGTCATCAACCGTGCCACCCGGTAAGGTTCGGCAAAGGCGACCAACCCGCCCAGTGCCACCGCAATCAAACCGATCAGCAGGAACCGCAGAGTCGGCACGCCAGACAAAAACAACATGCCCATGGCGGTAATTCCCAGCACCACCACCGCGCCGAAGTCTGGCTCAAGCAGCAACAACAGCATCAGCACACCCAGCAAACCCAACGGCAGCAAGAAGGCCTTCCATTCGGTTTCCAGCGCGGCTTTGCGTTGCGCCACATACCCCGCTAGATAAAGCACAAAGCACAGTTTGACGATTTCTGAAGCCTGAATGGTCAGGCCGGGCAAAGCGATCCAGCGGGTGGAACCATTCACTGTACGGCCCAGCCCAGGAATAAACACCATCACTAATGCCACCAGCGCCACAGGCAGCATCACAAAACGCAAGCGCTCCAGAAGTGCCAGCGGCACCGCGTAATACACAAAGGCGCCCACACCCAGGCCCAGCGCCAAATAAATGCCGTGGCGCATGGCGTAATAAAAGGGGTCACCCAAGCGGGTTTCCGCAATCTGCAAACTGGCGGATGACACCATCACCAGCCCCGCCAAGGCCAACAAAATAGCCGTCCACAACAGCGGCTTATCGATCCCCGTATGGTCTACTTTCAGGATCATGCGCTCAGTCATGGCACAACTCCCGGGCACGGGTAGTGAAATCATCGCCGCGGGCAGCAAAACCGCTGTATAGATCAAACGAAGCACAGGCCGGTGACAGCAAAACGGCATCGCCCGGTTGTGCCAGAGCATGGGCGCGACGTACCGCAACAGCCATATCTGCCACTACCTCACAGGGCGCTGCAGACATGCCCTGTGCTACGGCAGTACGATCTTCACCCATCAATAGGGCGGCACGTAAATACTGCCGGGCAGGCTCGGCCAGCGGAGAGAAGTCCTGCCCCTTGCCTAGACCACCAGCAACCAGAATCACTTTGCCCTCGATGCTTTCACCGATCCCGGTCAGCGCCGCCAAGGTGGCGCCCACATTGGTGGCCTTCGAATCGTTAAACCAGCGCACGCCACCCGATTCGGCGACCAGCTGGCAACGATGCGGCAGCCCGGTAAAGGCTTTCACTGTGGCCAGCGCCTTATCCCGATTCAAAGAGAGCGCGTCACTGATCGCCAGAACCGAGAGAATATTCATGGCATTATGGTGGCCGGTGAGCGCCAACTCTGACAGCGACAATAAGGGTTCGCCTCGGCACAGCAGCTGACCGTTTTCGCTATCTAGCCGATAATCCGCTTCCGGGTGGGCGCCAAAACTGATCTGCCGGGCCACCGTAGCCGGCGGACGGGTTGCCAGGTCGTCACGATTCCAGACCGCCACCTGGCAGCCATCGTAAACGCGCTGCTTGGCCGCCAGGTAATCTGCAAAGCTGGCATACCGGTCCAAATGATCCTGCGACACGTTTAACACTGTGGCCACTTCCGCGCTCAAGCTATAAGTGGTTTCCAACTGAAAGCTGGACAACTCAAGAACGTACAACCGCGCTTGGTCGTCCAGCAATTCCAGCGCCGGCACACCCAGGTTGCCGCCGATGCCCGGGTTCATCCCGCAGGCATCTGCCACTTGCCCCAGCAACGTGGTCACTGTGCTTTTGGCGTTGGAGCCGGTGATGGCCACCAGCGGCTCACTGGCCGCACGGGCGAACAGCTCAATGTCACCGATCACTTCTTTGCCATTCACTACCTGCTCAGCAATGGCGGGCGTGGACACCGCCACACCCGGGCTCACGATCAGACGACGGGCCTTGCCCATCCAGCCTTTCTTGAAGCCACCGGTATGCACTTTCAGGCCCGGAAAATCTGCGCACAGGGCATCCAGTCCGACCGGTTCAGCACGGGTATCAATGGCGCGCACGGGCATGCCCTGATCCGTTAGATAGCGGATCACGGAGCGGCCTGTTACACCCAGGCCAATGACCAGATCAAACCCGTCTTTCGCCATAAATTGACTCAATCCCCTATCGGATTTTCAGGGTCGCCAGACCCACAAGTACAAGAATCACGGTGATGATCCAGAACCGCACAATGATCTTCGGCTCCGGCCACCCCTTCAGCTCAAAATGGTGATGAATAGGCGCCATCCGGAAAATCCGCCGACCGGTGAGCTTGAACGAGCCCACCTGCAGCATCACCGATACCGTTTCCATCACGAACACACCGCCCATGATGAAAAGCACAATTTCCTGGCGGACGATCACCGCCATCACACCGAGCACCGCCCCCAAGGACAGCGCGCCTACATCGCCCATAAACACCTGAGCGGGATACGCGTTGAACCAGAGGAAACCCAACCCCGCCCCACACAGGGCAGCAGAAATAATCACCAGCTCACCGGCACCCGCCACATAGGGAATCTGCAAATATGTAGCGAACTCGGCATGACCACCGGCGTAAGCAAAAATGCCCAAAGCGCCGCCCACCAGCACGGTGGGCATAATCGCCAGGCCATCCAGCCCGTCGGTGAGATTCACCGCATTGCTGGTACCGTTAATCACAAAATAGGTCAGCACGATGTAGAACCAGCCCATATTGATGGCGACGCTTTTGAAGAACGGCACGATCAACTGGGTTTCCACCGGGCTCTGCGCGGTGAAGAACAAGGCGCACCCAGCGCCGAGTGCACCAACAGACAGCCACAAATATTTCCAGCGAGCAGGCAGGCCCCGCGGGTTCTTTTCCACCACCTTGCGCCAGTCATCCACCCAGCCCACGGCGCCGAAAACAAACAACACACCCAAGGTGATCCATACAAAACGGTTTTCCAGGTCGCCCCACAGCAAGGTGGAAATAACGATAGCCACCAGAATCAGCGCGCCGCCCATGGTGGGGGTGCCGGCCTTGCTCAGATGGCTCTTCGGGCCATCATCACGGATCGCCTGCCCCACCTGTTTTTCCTGCAACATGCGGATCATGATCGGGCCGACCCAAAAAGCGATGAACAAAGCCGTGAGGACACTTAAGATGCCGCGCAAAGTGATGTACTGCACCACCAGAAAACCGCTGTGGTATTGCGCAAGATATTCAGCCAGCCAAAGCAGCATCAGCGTGCCCCCTGTGTGAGTGTGTGTTCTTGTGTCGCCAACAGCTTTACCACCGCTTCCATACCGGCGCTGCGCGACCCTTTCACCAACACAGTGCCACCTTGTTCCAGCACCGGGGCACTCCAATTCGCCGCCTGTTGATAGTCCTTGGCAATGTTTGCCGCTTCGCCATAGCCCCGTGCAGCTGCTGCTGCACCGGTCATCACCACCAAACCGGCAATGCCGGCCTGCTGAGCGTATTCACCTAATGCTTCTACCAGGCTGTCCGCCTGCGGGCCCAACTCACCCATTTCACCCAGCACCAGCATTTGTGGTGCGGGCTGTGCGGCCAACCAGTCGATGGCTGCACGTACCGAGCCCGGATTAGCGTTATAGGTATCGTCAACCACCGCGCCGGTGCCGGCGGATTGAATATGCATCCGCCCAGGCACGGGCTTGAGCGCTGCCAGTCGCGGCAACACCTGAGGCAAACTTTCGCCTAGCGCGCGGACCGCTGCGCAGGCCATCAGGGCATTGCTCACCTGATGCGCCCCCGGCAGCGGGACAAGAACCGCGTCGCCCAGCGGCTGAAGTACGAACTCGGCACGGTCGCGGTGGAGGACAATGTTCTCTGCATACAGGTCGGCGCTGGCCCGTGTGCTTTCGTCCATACTCACTCGCACCACGGTCAAACCCGCAGCACGAGCTTTTTCTGCAAAAAAATCGGCAAAGCTATCATCGTTGTTAACGATCGCCTGACCACCCTGCGTACAACCGGTAAAAATTTCTGCCTTGGCGTCGGCTATGCCCTGCATGGAGCCAAAGCCCTCTAGATGCGCCCCGGTTACATTCGTCACTAACACCACCTGCGGGCGCGTCAACGAACTGGTCCACGCGATTTCGCCCGGTGCATTGGCACCCAGCTCAATCACGGCATAACGATGCTCGGCACGCAGCCGCAGCAGAGTTAGCGGCACACCCACGTCATTATTAAAATTGCCATTGGTGGCCAAGGTACCTTCGCCCAGCATGGTCGCCGCCATTTCTTTCACGGTGGTTTTGCCGGCATTACCGGTCACCGCCAGGCGGGGCATGCCGAACTGAGCGGCATAGCCACCGGCAAGTCGCCCCAAACCTTTACGGCTATCGGCAACCTGCACAACGTTGTCGAAACAGTCCTGCTCGTGCTCGACCAAAGCAGCAATGGCGCCACCGTTTTTGGCAGACGCTAGAAAATCATGGGCATCAAAGCGCTCACCGCGCAGCGCGGCAAACAGACAGCCGGGTTCAATATCGCGGGTATCGGTGGCTACCGCATTCACTTTCAGGTCGTCACCGTGCAGGGCACCGCCGGTCCACTGGGCGATCTGTGACAGCCACATCATTGTGCACCTCCCCGAGCGTTGAACGCCTTGCGGGCCAGATCACGATCATCACTGGGGTAACGCACACCCTTCACTTCCTGATAATCCTCATGGCCTTTGCCGGCAAGCAGAATCACATCGCCGTCACTGGCCGCCTGCACCGTATCCATCACCGCTCGATCACGTTCAACAATGATCTGCACTGACCCTGTGTCAGTGAGCCCAACGCACATTTCATCGATGATTTTTTGCGGATCTTCGCTGCGCGGATTATCGCTGGTAAACACCACTTGATCCGCGCCACGCTCAGCGACCGCGGCCATTTGTGGGCGCTTGCCGGTATCCCGGTCGCCTCCGCAACCCACGATGCAGAACAAGCGACCAGTGAAGTGCGCACGGCAGGCTTGCAGAGCTTTTTCCAGCCCATCCGGAGTGTGGGCGTAATCGACAATCACCGTAGGACAGCCGGCTTGCCGTACCGGTTCCATGCGACCGGGCACCGGCGTTATCGTCGTCAATGCGCCGATCAAGGAAGCCGTGCCCACGCCCTGACCATGCAAGATCCCGGCAACCGCCATCACGTTACTGAGGTTAAAATGGCCGAACAGCGGCAAAGTGACTGTGAAAGACTCTCCGCCTACGTTCAGTTCGGCAGTGGTTCCCTCAGTGGTGAAGGCCACTGAACCGCAGCGAACAGTGGCGCCGGCCTGGTCGCCGAAGGTTACACAGCGTACGCCATCGGCCAGACAGCCCACCAACGAATACGCCACCGGGTCGTCACAATTAATCACCGCCAACTTCACGCCGTCACGGGTGAATAACACAGATTTGGCTGCCAAATAGGCTTCCATGTCACCGTGGTAATCCAGATGATCACGGCTCAGGTTACTGAATACGGCCACCGGCACCGGAGTCGATCCCAGCCGATGCTGATCCAGCGCATGGGAGGACACTTCCATGGCCACAGTATCGGCACCCGCCTCACGAACCCGGGCTAAGCCAGCCTGGAGGGTAATCGGATCCGGCGTGGTATGGCCGGTAATCTGTTCATTATCTTTCAGGCCCAAACCCAGTGTACCGACCAACGCACAGCGGTGGCCCAGCGCATTCAGTGCATCACGCAGGAACCATGTAATGCTGGTTTTGCCGTTGGTGCCCGTCACCCCTACCACATTCATGGTCGAGCCAGGCTCCCCGTACCAACGGGCCGCAAGCTCACCCACCGAACGGGTCAGCCCGGGGAAATTCACCCGTGGCACCGCCTGCTCCTGCTGAACAGCAAATGTTTCTGCCTCAGCCACTACTGCCACCGCACCGGCAGCAATCGCCTGGCTGACAAACTGGCGACCATCGCTGGCTACGCCCTGCACGGCCAAAAAGGCATCACCGGGCGTGACTTTGCGGCTATCGAGCTGTAACCCTGAAAGCACAACACCCGCCGCAGTCGCAGGCAGGGTGGTATTAGGTAGCAGCTGCTGGAGAGTCATCATGAGCGATCCTCCCCGTCCGGCCCGCCGGCCAGCAGCCCGTCAGGCTTGTCCGGTGGCACATGGAGCGAGCGCAATACGCCACTCATGATGCGAGAAAATGCCGGCGCCGCGACGAGTCCACCGTAATAGGCATCACCCGCCGGATCATCAATCACCACCACGGTGACAATGCGCGGATCCGTTGCCGGGGCCAACCCGGCGAACAAACCGATATAGTTATCATCGGCGTAGCCGCCGTTTACTACCTTATGCACGGTGCCGGTCTTGCCGGCCACCTGATAGCCCGGCACCTGGGCCCGGCGCGCGGTGCCAACACGGCTGACCACCGTTTCCAGCATCTGTACCAGCTGGCGAGCCGTCGCCTTGCCGATCACCTGTTCACCCTGCGGCGGCTGATCCACTTTCTTCAAGGTCAGCGGCACTTTGACGCCATCGTTAGCGATCACCGCATAGGCCTGGGCCAACTGCACCGCAGAGACACTCAAACCGTAACCATAGGACAGGGCCGCTCGCTCAACTTCGCGCCATTTGCTGCGCAGCGGCAAAAGCCCGTCGCTTTCGCCAGGAAACGCGATGTGGGTGGATTGGCCGAAACCAAAGCGCTCCAGATAGCCCGGCAATGCCTGCGAATCCATGGCTAACGCCAGCTTGCTGGTCCCCACGTTGGAGCTTTTAGTGAGCACAGTGGTGATATCGATAACACCGTAATCGCGATGATCTCGAATCGTTTTGCTGCCCACCCGCAAGGTGCCCGGGTGGGTATTAATGGTAGTGGACGGCGTGACCATGCCCATTTCCAACGCCGCCGCCACAGTAAAGGGCTTCATGGTGGAGCCTGGCTCGAACAGGTCAGTCACAGCGCGATTACGCAGCGCCCCGGTATCCAGGTTGCCACGATTATTGGGGTTGTAGGCCGGCTGATTCACCATGGCTAATACTTCGCCGGTGCGCACATCCAACACAACCGCACTGCCCCCTTTCGCATTAAATTTTTGCACCGCTCCGAGCAATTCTCGGTAGGCCAGATACTGCAGGCGAAGGTCGATACTGAGCGTAACATCTTCACCCGGTTCCGCCGGTTCCAGCACTTCGATATCCTGAATCACCCGGCCCAACAGATCCCGCACCACCTTCTTGCGACCGGAATGCCCGGACAAATGATTTTCCAAGGACAGTTCAATGCCTTCTTGGCCTTGGTCATCGATATTGGTGAAACCCACCACATGGCTTGCCACTTCACCGGCCGGGTAATAACGACGGTATTCTGTCAGTGCATAGACACCAGGCACATTCAAACTCAACACTGTCTTGGCTGCTTCCGGTGCCAGCCCCCGCTCCAGATAGATAAATTCACGGGACTCATGACGGCGAACCTTGCGGGCAAACGCCTTCTGATTGATCACCGGGTTACCGGCCAAACGCCCCCACTGCTCCTGGTGCTCCATGGCTTCGCGGGGATTCACCCAGAGCGTCACCACCGGCGTACTTACCGCCAGTGGCTTACCTGCACGATCACGAATCACACCCCGATGGGCCGCCAGCGGCTCCACCCGCAAGTTGCGGATGTCCCCTTGGTGGGCCAGAAAATCATGCTGAATAACCTGAAGATCCACCGCCCGAATCAACAACAGACAGGCACACACCGACCAGAAGCCCAGCACAAAGCGCCAGCGCATCAGGTGATTCGGTTGCCGTGTCTTGCGGGCCTGTTTCTTCATGGCCTTATCAGCACTCTCTCATCAGTCTTGGGTAACTTCATGCCCAGCTTTTCTCTGGCCAGGCGCTCCACCCGGGCGTAACTACCCCAGGTACTGTGTTCCAACAATAACTGACTCCACTGGCTTTCCAGTCGAGTCTGACGCTGCTGTAAACGTTGACTTTCATCCGTAAAACGGCGCGCCTGATGCACGCTATAACTGACGCCCAGCGCAGACATCACTACTAGCACCAGCAGTACGCGAATCACCCACGGCGCTGCCATCAGGCCACCTTCTCCGCAATACGCAGCACCGCACTACGCGAGCGTACATTCACTTTCAGCTCAGCCTTGCTGGCCCGCATGGCCTTACCCACCGGTTCCAGCCGCTGGGGCAGCTCATCGCCCAACGGCAGGCCACCGCGCCCTTTCGGCGCCCGGCCAGAGTGATCGCGAATAAACAGTTTCACGATCCGGTCTTCCAAAGAATGGAAGCTGATAATGGCGAGACGCCCGCCGATGGCGAGCGTCTCGAGGGACTGTTCGAGCACCTGATCCAGCGCATCCAGCTCCCCATTTATATGTATTCGTAGCGCCTGAAAACTTCGCGTGGCCGGGTGCTTGCCCTGCTCATTACGACCCAGCACGGACTCGATCAAGTCGGCCAACTGCAGGGTGCGGGTAATCGGCTGCTCTTTACGGGTTTCACAAATACGCTTGGCAATCCAGCGAGATTTGCGCTCTTCACCATAGCGATACAGCACATTGGCGATATCTTTTTCCGCCGCGTAGGACAACCACTCGGCCACGCTCTCGCCCTGGGTCGGGTCCATGCGCATGTCGAGCGGGCCGTCACGCAAAAAGCTAAAACCCCGTGCCGCATCATCCAGCTGCGGAGAGGAAACGCCCAGATCCAGCAACAAGCCGTCAATTGGCCGACCGGCCTGCTCCACCGCTTGTGGCAGGCAATCAAACCGGCTGGCCACCATATGAAAACGGCTATCGCTAGCAGCCAATTGCTGGCCAGCAGCAATCGCTTGCGGGTCGCGATCAATACCCGTCAGGCGACCGTTCGCGCCCAGGTGCGAAAGCAAGGCGCGGCTGTGGCCACCACGACCAAAAGTGCCGTCCACATAAAAACCTTCGCTCTGGCTGAACCACATATCCAGCACCTCTTCCAGCATTACCGGCTGGTGTGCGTACTGCGTATCCTCGGTCGTCATTAGAACGACAGCTCCTGCACACTTTCCGGCAACGCTGCCGGGTCCAGGGTGCCATCCACATCGGCCCAACTCTCTTCTTTCCAGATTTCGAAACGGTGCAGTTGGCCGATCAGCATGGCGCGTTTCTCCAAGCTAATAGCCGCCCGCAATTCCGGCGGCACCAACAAACGACCACTGCCGTCCATCTCAATTTCAGCGGCTTGGCCCAAGAAACGCCGTTTGAGCTGGCGAACCTGCGGGTTGGAGTCTCGCTGTTCAGACAGTTTTTTTGCGGTGTCCATAAATTCGGTGCGCGGGTAGAGCGCCAGGCAATCATCAAAGGGGTGCAGCGTAAGCACAAGCTGGCCACCGCACGTCTCGATTAACGACGCACGGTACCGAGTCGGCATGGTTAGCCGCCCTTTGGCATCCAGATTGAGTGCTGCGCTCCCAGTAAACACTGGCCATCCTCTTGCTCTTGGTTATGCGGTTCCTTCCTTGGCTTTTGTCCCACTTCATGACACCCGCCAACAAGAAATTCCCACTTTTTCCCACTTTCCACCACATTGAGACACTCTAGGGCCACAGCAAAGCTCAAGTCAAGCGTGACGCCACGCAGAAACGTAAAAGAATTCCCAAAAAAATCAGACTGTTAGGGGTCATTTGAACAGAATAGAACGCACAAGGAAGCGACGAACGGAGGGAGTTCCTTGATGAATCAGGGCGCTGGGACGCGCAGAAGAGAAAGCACTTTAAGTTTTAGATGAATTAGCTATTAATGATTTTATTTATATACCGAAAAAGCAGTCACATCACCCCATATGTCGATGGCAGCCGGTAATTTCCACTATCCAGCAAGTCCACGCCGCACTCCAGCGACGCTAACCAACCCAAAAAATGATCCACATTGGCGCCCTCAAAATAACCACCATGCTGAGGCACAATCATTCGTGGCGCCAACTTGCGTACCATCGCCACCCACAGCCGGCAAGCCCGATTACTGGCCATATAACGCCGATGAAAACCCAACATGCTGTGACAGTGATCCGCAAAGTTATCCACCTGCCCCTCTTCACCGTCCAGACTGGCCCCAATGTCCCCGGAAAAGAGAATGCCACTGAGCGGGTCATAGAAGCTGAAATTGCCCACCGAGTGCAAAAAGTGCGCCGGCAAAACCCACAACTCGGTACCGGCAAACGGCAACACCTTGCCCTCATCGGCAACGCCCAAAATTCGCGCCTGCAACTGCTCGCCCATCTTACCCGTCACATAGGACGACGCTAAATGCGGTAGAAAGCGGGACCACAGACGGCTGACAACCACCTGACATCGGGTATGCATCAGCCAACGCGGTAACGACGCGATAATGTCCGGGTCCTGATGGGACGCCAAAATATAGTCCAGCCCGTCCAGATTGACGCGGCGACTGAGGGCAATGGTCAATGGGGTATAGGTGAGATCGCCTCCGGGATCAATTAGCGCCGCCCGGTCGTTGTGGCGAATACAGAATTGATTCGCCTGCACGCCCTCGCCTACCACCAGGTCGGCAAAGCGCAACACTTCGTGGCCGTTTTCACTAAAGAGAGTATCAACCTGCGCCATGCCAGACTCCGTACCACGTAAGCGAGGCCGGTAGCCTAACAGGCATGACAAACCACCATAATGACGCACATCAACTTGCGACCTTAACAGGCGATAAAGCCCATCATGGCGGTGAAAAAAGCGGACCGGTCGATAAGCCGGGTTCTGTCGTGGACAGTCATTCATCTTGGGTTTGCGTCGCCACAAACCTCTAGCAACCTACCCGGATCCAGCGCGGGCCACGCCAACGGATCCCTATTTGGTCTTGCTCCGGGTGGGGTTTACCCTGCCACCACTGTTACCAGCGGCGCGGTGCGCTCTTACCGCACCTTTTCACCCTTACCGATTCCAACGCGAGGAAGGAAAAGGCGGTATCTTCTCTGTGGCACTAGCCGTAACCACACCGTTCCCAGTGTGGCCCCCAGGCGTTACCTGGCACCCTGCCCTGTGGAGCCCGGACTTTCCTCCAGCGGTGATTCTTTAAAAGAAGCACCGCCAGCGACTGCCTAACCGGTCCGGGCGGGATTCTAGTCGTATGGGCGCCGGTAAGCCAGAGGCACAGGAGCAAGTTGCACGTTTAAAGTTAAAACGCGATACGCAGCCCCAGGAGGCAAGCCCGGCGCCGCCACACCCTCACACGGATAAGGCCCATCCAAAGCTGGCAAGCCCTTCTGCGCTCTTCAACTCATCTCTTCCAACAGCGCATACAATTCCTGCCGCTTCAACCCGGTATGGGCCGCCATGATTTTTGCCACCCGCGACACCGGCAATTCTGCCAACAGTGTTTTGCCCAATGCTTCGTCCTTCTCTGTCCATGCGGAGGAGTGGGACTGCGGCGACAATACCAGCACCAACTCACCGCGACGTTGATTGCTATCCGATGCCACCCAGTCGCAGATTTCAGCCACCGGGCCACGCCGAATCGTCTCAAACTGCTTGGTCAGCTCACGGCAAAGGGTAATTTCACGCTCTTTTTCAACCAGCGATTTCAATGCTTCAAGGAAAGACAGCACTCGGTGAGGCGCCTCATAAATAATGCTGGTGACGGAGAGGGCTGCCAGCCGCGCAATAGCCTGATGACGCGGCGCTCCTTTGGCAGGTACAAACCCCTCAAACAAGAAACGGTCAGAAGGCTGACCCGCCGCGGCCAGCGCCGCCAACAAGGCAGAAGCACCGGGAATCGGCACCACACTCACTCCCGCTTTCTGACAAGCGCGAACCAACCTGTAGCCGGGATCACTGATCAATGGCGTGCCCGCATCACTGATCAGAGCCCCCTGCTCGCCACCCAGCAAACGGCTCACCAGTTCATCGCTACGCTGGCTTTCATTGTGATCATGACAACTAATCATGCGATTGCGTATACCCAGCTGATCAAGCATGCGCTGGCTGTGCCGGGTATCCTCGGCTGCAATCCAGTCCACCGCCGCCAGTACGTCAACCGCACGCCGGGTAATATCATCCAAATGACCGATCGGCGTACTGACAACAAACAAAATCCCGCTCATATTCGTGCACTACTCAAGTATTAAGACGACCGGAAAACGCCTACAATAGCCGCTTCATTCTGGTAATACGAACCTCACCATGGAATTTAGAAAGGCTTATCTGGCAGCGCTTCTCGCTGCCGCTGTAGTGGCCGGCTGCTCCACCACTCCTTCATCAAAGACCAAGGTCTATGAAACGCCCGCCGTTGCTACACTTGATGCTCCCACAGAGGCACCGTCTGCACTGACGACCGCCCGCAGTCAACTTGCCAGCATGGATGCCGATGAACGCATCACCTCCACGCTGTCTTGGGCCTCTTCGTATCTCAGTGAAAAGCGGGCCGCCGATGCCAATCAATTACTCACTGACCTGAACCCTGGGCAACTTAGCCGCGAGCAACGCTTTACCTGGTTACTGCTCAGCGGACGCGCGCAGCTCGGTCAGCAGCAAGCAGACGAGACGCTAGCCCTACTGGAACAATATCAGGACCAGATCGTGCAATACTCTGCCGATCATCAAGCACAACTCGATCTGTTGCGTGCCGACGCCCTGGCCATGAAAGGGGAGCAACTAAATAGCCTGCAACAACGGGTCGCCGCTCACCCGCTCCTCAACAAAGAAGACCAAGATTATAATCACAACATGATCTGGCAACTGCTCATGCAGATGCCGAATACCGATCTGGCAAATGCCATCGATGGTAGCAGCGGCGACCTGCTTGGCTGGCTGACGCTGGCTCAACTGTATCGCGACCCTGTTGCTGATCTGGATGCTCAAATTACTCGCCTGAACCAGTGGAAGAACCAGTGGCGCAACCACCCTGCCATTGATGACGTTCCGCAAATGCTTAATGCGCTGGAGAAAGCAGCGAGCCAACGGCCCAGTCAAGTCGCCATTCTGCTGCCGACCACCGGCCCCCTGAAAAATGCCGGAAACGCTTTGCAGGAAGGGATCATGACCGCTTTTTACCAACAGCAAAAAAGCGGCCATCCGCCATCTCTGCGCTTCTATGATTCCGGCAGCGACGATGTCCTGGCGGTGTATCAACAGGCCGTCACCGATGGCGCAGATTTCATTCTGGGGCCACTATCCAAAGACAAAGCCGCCACCATTGCCGGCCAAGGCACCCTGCCCGTTACTACCATGGCACTGAATTACATCGAGACCGATAATCGTCCCGACAATTTCTTCCAATTCGGCCTCGCTCCAGAAGACGAAGCACGCCAAATTGCCAATCATGCTGCCGCCAATGGCGCCTTACAAGCTGGTGTTCTCTATCCTGAGGGGGACTGGGGCGCCCGTGTCGCTCAGGCGTTTGTGGATCGCTGGCAGGAATTGGGCGGCTCGGTCACCGTCACCCGCACCTACCAAGAAGGCCCCAGCATTGGCGAAACGGTTGAAGAAATGCTGCTGGCAGCTCAGAGCCAGAAACGCGGCAACGCCGTCAGCCGCTTCACCAGCCTGAAGATGGACAATCCGCCTCGCCGGCGCCAGGACATGGATTTCCTGTTCCTGCTCGCCGACCCCAACCAGGGGCGTCAGGTAAAACCGGCCCTCAATTTCCACTACGCCAAAGATTTACCCGTCTACTCCACCGCCCTGATCTACAGCGGTGAAGAGAACCCGCGACGGGACCAGGACCTAAATGGTATCCGCTTTGTGGACATGCCCTGGATTCTCACGGACGACAATAAGGCATTGCATGATGCCGCCAACGAACAATGGCCGGACGGCCATGGCCGCTATGAGAGACTGTTTGCCATGGGCATTGATGCCTATCGACTACAGGGTCGCCTGTACCTGCTGAACGCATTGCCTTCCAGCGAGCTACCCGGTGTCACCGGGCGGCTGCACATGGAAAATCAGCGCATCGTTCGCGAGCTAGATTGGGCGGTCTTTTCGGGCGGAAAAGCGCAGACGCTGCCACACGTTGCCGGCCCAGGCCAAAATCGCTCTCGTGCCATTATTTCGCAGTAATAAAGACACGGGCAGCGACGCGGAGAAACGGGCCGCGAAATGGCTGACTGACCAGGGGCTGACCGTTGTGAAAAAAAACTTTCACTGCCGTCAGGGGGAGATCGACCTGATTCTGCTGGATCAGGACACTCTGGTTTTCACCGAGGTTCGCTGGCGCAAACACCAAAGCCATGGTGGCGCACTCGCTTCGGTGGATCACCACAAGCAACGGCGCCTAATCAACGCAGCCCAGCACTACCTGGCCCGCCATCCGGAACATCATCACCGGCCTTGCCGGTTCGATGTATTGGGCATGGAACCGGACAGCCAGCAGATGGTCCTTTACCAATGGATAAAAAACGCTTTTTATAGCGAATAAGCTGGAAACTTTTAAAAGTCGAACGACTAGAACGTAGCGAACCGGACAATGAAGGGGCAATTATGAGCGTGGACCGTATCCGGCAACTGTTTGCCGAAAGCATCGAAACCAAAGCTAAAGCCGGCGAAGTGCTGCCCACCGTTATAGAAGCAGCAGGGCAGGCCATGGTCGAATGCCTGCTCAATGGCGGCAAAATCCTCACCTGCGGAAACGGTGGCTCCGCCGGTGATGCCCAGCACTTCTCCTCAGAGTTGCTTAACCGCTTTGAAATGGAGCGACCGGCCCTGCCCGCTATCGCTCTCACCACGGACTCCTCCACACTGACCTCCATCGCTAACGATTACAGCTACAACGAAATCTTCTCCAAGCAGGTGCGCGCCCTGGGCGGTAGTGGTGACATTCTGCTGGCGATCTCCACCAGTGGTAACTCCGCTAACGTAATCCAAGCCATTCAAGCTGCCCACGATCGCGAAATGCGTGTAGTCGCCATGACTGGCAAGGAAGGCGGCGAGATGGTTAACCTGTATGGCCCCAACGATATCGAAATTCGGGTACCCGCCACATCAACCGCTCGCATCCAAGAAGTTCACCTCTTGGTCATCCATTCGCTGTGCGATTACATCGACCAGCAGTTATTCGGAGGCCAGTAATGGTCACACGCTTCATCCGCTACCCAGCCATCACCGTTCTGGCACTGCTGCTCTCACTAACCTCCGGCTGCGCTTCGCTGTCCAAAGGCATGTCAGATCAACCCACCGATCAGGACCATGGTTCACGCACCTTTGGCGCCTTCGTGGAAGACGGCAACATTGAGCGCAAAGTGGCAGTCAACCTATCTCGCGCCAGCGCTGAACTGGATGAGTCCCACATTGTGGTGGTCAGCTACAATGGCAATGTTCTGTTGGCTGGCCAGGTTGCCAGCGAAGATCTGAGCACCCAAGCGGAAAATATTGCTAGCCAAGTGCGTCATGTACGCGTTGTACACAACGAGCTACAGGTAGTGGGTTCCGGTTCCTTCCTGGCCCGCACCAACGACACTTGGCTCACCAGCAAGATCAAGACTCGGCTACTGGTAAACGGAGATGCGCCGGGCTTGCGAACCAAAGTTGTCACGGAAAACGGCGTGGTCTATCTAATGGGCTTGCTCACCCATGCCGAAGCCGACGCAGTAGTGGCACAGGTACAGAAAGTGTCTGGCGTACAGAAAATCGTGAAGATTATTGAGTATATAGATTAAGCGTTCCGCGGCGGAACACACTCGGCACCTCCACCACACCCCACGGAAAGCAAAAAGCCTGCTCAGAGAGCAGGCTTTTTGGTGCTGCATGCAGCACGTTGAATGCAGGGTCTCACTTAACCACCTTCAGGTGACTGACCTTTCCTTTGCCGTCGTCTTTCTTTTCAGGCTCAGTGGGCGGCGGCTCTGGCGAGTCTACCGGGTCAAACGCCATTCCTTGCCCGTTTTCACGGGCGAAAATCGCCACCACCGCATTCACTGGCACCCGAATCGTCATGGGCATGCCACCAAAACGCGCAGAAAAAGCGATCTCATCATTATCCGCCACAAACTGAGTCACCGCACGCGGAGCGATGTTCAGTACGATCTGGCCGTCCTGAACAAAGTCCTGTGGCACCTCCACACCCGGGAAGCTGGCATTCACTGCCAAGTGGGTGGTCAGGCCGTTATCGCAGATCCACTCGTGGATCGCCCGTATCAAATACGGGCGATTAGAGGTCATTTCAGACATGATTACAGCGGGTTACGCAGTTCACGTTCGGCGTCTGTCAGGCTGGCCTGGAACGCATCACGGTCGAACAAACGCTCGGCATAATCCAGCAGCGGCTTCACCTGCTTGGCAGGTAGTTCCACACCCAGTGCGGGCAATCGCCACAAAATCGGCGCGACCACACAATCCACCAGCGTAAACTCTTCGCTCATGAAGTACGGCAGTTCACTGAAGATCGGTGCAGTGGCGATGATCGCTTCACGCAGCTCTTTGCGACGCTTGTTAAGACTCACGTCTTTCTCCTCACCGGCCAGAATCGCATCCACATGGCCACACCAGTCACGCTCTACCCGGTGAATCAGCAGGCGACTTTGGGCCCGTGCCACCGGATAAACCGGTAACAACGGCGGATGCGGGAAACGCTCGTCCAAGTATTCCATGATCACCGTGGACTGAAACAGAGTCAGCTCACGATCCACCAACGTGGGTACTTCGTTGTAAGGGTTCAGCGAAGCCAGGTCTTCCGGCTTGTTGCTGCTGTCCACATCAACGATATCGACCGTGACCCCTTTTTCTGCCAGCACGATACGCACGCGATGGCTGTAATGATCTTCCGGGGAAGAAAAGAAAGTCATTGAAGAACGCTTGGTCACCACACCCATTGTCGAATCATCTCCGCACTAGTGATCTATAACAGAAACAGGGTAACCGCTTACACGGATACCCTGTTCAACCCTGGAATCCTACACTGAAGAATCAGTGCACGTCTTTCCAGTATTCCTTTTTAAGCAGATAAGCCGGGATCAACAGGATACCCAGGAACACCAGCACATAAACCCCAAGACGCTCACGCTGCGGCCGGACCGGCTCCGCGGTGTAGGTCAGGAAGTTAGTGATGTCACCCATCGCCTGGTTGAATTCATCTTCACCCAACTCTTCTTCCAGGCCAGCCATCACGTGGGGCATACCCACACTCGGGAAGACATGGTTATTGTAACCGAACGGACGGGACTCATCTTCGTAGAAGTTAATCAGGTACGAATACACCCAATCCGAAGAGCGGTACCGGGTCACCATGGTGAGATCCGGCGGAGCGTTACCAAACCACTTCTTCGCGTCGTCCTGGTCCATGGCGTTATGCATCTGGTCACCGAACTTGTCGCTGACAAAATTCAGATTCTCCATCACCAGCTCTTCTGGCATGTCCAGATCTTCCGCCATGCGGCTGTAACGCTGGTACTGCAGGGTATGACAACCCATGCAGTAGTTCACGAACAGCTTGGCACCGTTTTGCAGGCCAACCTTGTCTTGCAGATTTACCGGCGCTTTAACCACGTACTCGTTGTGGCCACCGCCAGCCGCAAATGCGACCAACGGCAGGCAGCTGAAAAGAATAACCGCTAGTTTCTTCATCAGTGTCCCCCCGTTACCCGTTCCGGAACCGGCTTGGATTTCTCGAATTTATGCACAAACGGCATGATCAGCAAAAAGTAGCTGAAGTAATAAATCGTGCCGAACTGCGCCATCATGGTCTTGCCCGGTGTGGCCGGCTGGGTACCGAAATAGCCCAGCATCAAGAAATCAAGCACAAACAGCGCCATGAACAACTTGCTCAGCAAACCACGATAACGAATGGACTTGACCGGATGACGGTCCAACCACGGAATCACGAACAGGATTACGATAGCACCGCCCATGGCCACCAGCCCCCACGCCTTGGAAGACATGATGAAGTCGATGGTTGTGGCTCGCAGCATGGCGTAATAAGGACCGTAATACCAAACCGGCGCAATGTGGTCCGGGGTTTTCAGCGGGTTAGCCGGCTCAAAGTTCGGCTTCTCCAGCAGATAACCGCCACCGTCCGGGAAGAAGAAAATCACCACAGCAAAGATCATCAGGAACACGATCACGCCAGGCAGATCCTTCACGGTGTAGTAAGGGTGGAACGGAATACCATCAACCGGGACGCCGTTTTCATCCTTGTTTTGCTTGATTTCTACGCCATCCGGGTTGTTGGAACCCACTTCGTGAAGCGCCAGAATGTGCAGTACCACCAAGGCCAACAGCACAATTGGAATAGCGACAACGTGCAACGCAAAGAACTTGTTCACCGTGGCCGTGGACAACAAATAATCACCACGAACCCACGTGGTCAGGCCTTCGCCGATTTCCTTGGCATCTGCCGCGCTAACGAACGGCAGCAGATCAAACGGAATTGCCCCCGCTAGCGAAATGATCACCTGAGCACCCCAGTAGGACATGTTGCCCCATGGCAGCACATAACCCAGGAAACCCTCGGCCATCAGCGCCAGGTAAATCAGCATACCGAAGATCCATACCAGCTCCCGCGGCGGCTTATACGAGCCGTACATCAGGCCACGGAACATATGGATATAAATCACTGCGAAGAACGCAGACGCGCCCACCGCATGCATGTAACGAATCAGCCAGCCCCACTCCACATCACGCATGATGTACTCAACAGAGGCAAAGCCTTCGTTAGGAGAGAAAAACATGGTCAACCAAATGCCGGTCAGCAGCTGATTGATGAGCACGACCAAAGAGAGAACACCGAAGTAGTACCAAAAATTGAAGTTCTTCGGCGCATAGTATTCGGACATGTGACGCTTATAAGAGTCCACCACGGGCAGACGGGCATCTACCCAATCGACAACGCGATTCACCATTCCCATCATGCCTTGGTCTCCCCTTCTTCAGAGCCGACGATAACGACAGCTTCGCTCAGGTACGAATGCGGCGGCACCACCAGGTTGGTCGGCGCAGGAACACCCTTGTAAACCCGGCCAGCCAAATCAAACTTGGAGCCGTGGCACGGGCAGAAAAAGCCCCCGAATTCCAGCTCAACCGTAGGCTCTTCCTCAAACAGAGGAGAACACCCCAGGTGAGTACAGGTACCCACAAGCACCAGGTATTCTTTTTTAATAGAACGCCAATCATTCTTGGCGTACTCAGGCTGCTGATCCACTTCTGACGCAGGGTCACGCAGCTTTTCGTCCAGCTGAGACAGAGTATCCAGCATATCGTCCGTGCGACGCACCACCCAGATGGGCTGGCCCCGCCATTCTTCTACTACGCGCTGCCCTGCTTCCAGTCGACCAATATCCACTTTTACCGGCGCACCGGCATTTTTGGCTTTGGCACTGGGCTGCCAGGACTTCACGAAAGGTACAGCCACGCCAACGGCTCCTGCGGCACCAATTGCCGAAGTCAAACCGATCAGGAAAGTGCGGCGGCTGCTATTAACACCGTCGTTGCTCATTGAGATGTTCTCCCCTTAGATCCCACGCTCGGGGTTAGTCCGAGACTCGAGGTTTATCCTCGCGCTACGGGCGGAGTAAGGCGGCGCAAATGGTAAAGAAAAAGCCCACACCTGACAACCGGTTATTACCCCGCCATAAGCGCTAAACAGCTGATTCGAACACAAAAAAGCCCAGCGTTGCTGGGCTTTTTTGTGAATCTGCAGTGCTTGAAGCTTAACGCTTGGAGAACTGCGGGCGACGACGCGCCTTGCGCAGACCCACTTTCTTACGTTCCACTTCACGCGCATCGCGTGTCACGTAGCCTGCACGACGCAGCTGGCCACGCAGCTCACCGTCATACTCCATCAGCGCACGAGTAATACCGTGGCGAATAGCGCCAGCCTGACCGTTGTTGCCACCACCGCTTACGGTAATCAGCACGTCAAACTTATCAGTCGCTTCTACCAATTCCAAAGGCTGACGAACAACCATTTGGTTGGTTTTACGGCCAAAATACACATCCAGCGGGCGACCATTAACACTGATCTTGCCACTACCTTGACGCAGAAAAACGCGAGCGGAAGAGGTCTTGCGGCGACCGGTTCCGTAGTTGGTTTCTACAGTTGCCATCGACAAACCCCTTAAATTTCCAGCTGCTGCGGCTGTTGAGCGGTATGCGGATGCTCAGTGCCGGCGTAAACTTTCAGTTTGCGGAACATGGCGCGACCCAGCGGGTTACGCGGCAGCATGCCCTTGATCGCCTTCTCGATGATCATCTCAGGCTTTTCTGCCTGCAGAGTCGCAAAGTTGGCTTCTTTCAGGCCACCCGGATAACCGGTGTGACGGTAATACATTTTGTCTGACGCTTTCTTACCGGTAACGGCCACTTTATCGGCATTGATCACAACAATGTAATCACCGGTGTCGACATGTGGAGTAAACTCCGGCTTGTGCTTACCGCGCAGACGGCTGGCGACTTCAGTAGCCAACCGACCCAACGTTTTGCCGGAGGCGTCTACCACATACCAGTCGCGCTTTACGCTTTCCGGTTTTGCGCTGTAGGTCTTCATGGAATTCTGCCCTAAATTCAATATGTTACGGGTAGTAAACACCCACCGGCGACGGTTACGCCGGGCAAGAGAGCGCGAATTCTACCCAAGCCCCCCAAAGAACACAAGCGGTTCAGAGGGCATTTGTTGTCATGGCACCGGTTCATCCTTTTACAGGGCCTCTCTGCGCCCTGTAAAAGGATCATTGTGAAGCCGGCGCAGCCATGTTGAGATTAGGCATAACTCTACACCCTTGCCGCACCCTCTTTAAAGGAACAGACAATGCAGCATCGACGTCTCGGGCAAACCGATCTCGAGGTCAGCGCCCTCTGCTTGGGCACCATGACCTGGGGAAGCCAGAACACCGCACAAGAAGGCCATGCCCAGATGGACATGGCTCTAGATCATGGCATTAATTTTTTTGATACTGCCGAAATGTATGCTGTGCCCGCCAGCCCGGATACCTCTTTTCGCACCGAGACCATCATTGGCGAATGGTTTGCGCGCACCGGTCAGCGAAATAAAGTTGTACTGGCCACCAAGGCCGCCGGGCCAGGCGAGTACGTCAAACATATCCGCGGCGGCCCGCGGTTCAGCGCGAAAAGCTTGCAGGGCGCCGCGGAAGGCAGCCTCAATCGACTGCAGACCGATGTGATCGACATCTATCAGCTGCACTGGCCTGAACGCACCACCAACTTCTTCGGCCAGCTGGGCTATAAACATCGAGAGGGCGAAGAAGGCATCGCCATCAGCGAAACCGTTGCCGGGCTGAAAGCGCTGGTGGATACGGGAAAAATCCGTCACTGGGGCCTTTCCAATGAAACCCCTTGGGGCACCATGACCTTCATTCATGAAGCAGAAAAAATCGGCCTGGCGCCTCCGGTCAGCATTCAAAACCCTTATTCACTGCTCAACCGCAGTTTTGAGGTGGGCTTGGCAGAAATTGCCCACCGGGAACAAGTCGGATTGCTGGCTTACTCGCCGCTTGCGTTCGGTATGCTCAGCGGCAAATACCGCAATGACCAGTGGCCGGAAGGCGCCCGCCTCACGCTATTCAAACAATTTGCGCGCTACAGCAATCCCCAAGCCATCGCTGCCACTGAAGCCTATTGCGAACTAGCCAGTGAACGAGGCATCAGCCCAGCCCAACTTGCCTTGCAATTTGTCACCACACGCCCCTTCGTGACCAGCAACATCATTGGTGCCACCACCCTCGCGCAACTGGAAGAGAACCTGAAAAGCATCGACGTACCCTGGGACAAAGATTTGGAAAAAACGCTAAACGCGATTCATACTCGTTTCCCGTACCCAGCACCCTAACTAGAGTCGCGAAATGCACCATGCCGCATTGACGCCAGCCCCAACCTTCTCCTGACCAATAAAAGACGATTGGCGGCAGCCTTACACACATGCCGATGTTAATGCTGTTAACTTAACCTGGAAGCAACATGGCCAGAGCGATATACCATCATGGTGATCCCCACTCGCAAGCCCATGGCCAAAACGACAGCGTCATCATCGGCTTTGCTGCCTTGTACCAACAGTCATTAGCCGTGAATCAGCATTCACCCCACGCGGCCCTAACCAACACCCTCCTGTCGGGCGCCGCTATCGTGCCCAGCAACCTAGAGACAAGGATGTGATAGCCTGTGCCGCAATCGGTGAAATTGTCGACGGCCTGCTCATCACCATAGTCATCAGCGGCTTAGGCTTAAGAGGCCTGCCGCTACCGAAAAAATGTTCGTGGGCGAAGCTATGCATCTGCCTTTTTGGCTCACTTTTGGGATTCTCAGCCCCGTGGCCATCCCGCTGGCGCTGTACACCCGCCGCACCGCGGTACGGCTACCCGAAGCTGACGGCGAGCCCTTGGGCCAGTGGGGCCATGGTGCCCCGGCCCATCGCTTACTGGTAGTCGGAGAGTCCACAGCGGCAGGTGTTGGCGTCTTTCACCACCGTCAGGGACTGGCCAGCCAACTGGCCCTACAGCTGCACCAACAATCCGGGCAAGCGGTGGCCTGGCACACCTTTGGCGTAAACGGCATCCGTGTGGAGGAGCTACTCGCCCGCCTTGCTGATACGGCCCCGCCCCCAGTGGATCAGATATTTATCAGCATGGGAGTTAATGACACCACAGGTTTCACTTCCCGGCGCCGCTATCGCATAGGGTTACTGCAGCTGATTGAGGCACTGAGCAAGCAACATCCCCACGTCCGAATAACCTTACTCGCCGTGCCCCCCATGCATAAATTTACCGCCCTGCCCATCCCGCTCAGGCAGCTACTCGGCTGGCGCGCCCGGCAACTGGATCAACAGCACCGTCGCGTGGCCAGCAATGGCCACCTCGTGCGCTACCTCGATTATCCTGCTCTGCAAGACCCAGCCCTGCTCGCTAAAGACGGCTACCACCCAAACGCCAGCGGCTACCGAGCCATTGCAGCCGCACTGGCAGAACAAAAGAGCAGCGAACAACAAACGTGACTCCTGCACCTACTGCTGCGGGCTGCCCGTTCCACAGTAACACCCCGCCACGGAGCCTTCCGGTGCACCAATGACGGCAGCCTGGTCATTCGCGACTTTTAGAGCAACCTGATCACAACGGCCGATGCGTTGCATGTTGCGTGAACAATGCAGTCATTGCATTGCGGCAAAAAAAAAGCGAACCCTAAGGCTCGCTTTTCTACTTCTACCACCCCCGCTGGTTTTAGAAACGATAGCTCAGCTGAGCACCGATAATATCGGCATCCAACTCAAAGTCTCCTTCCAGCAAGCCTCGTTCAGCCAGGTTTGTCTCTGCATCCTCAATGAAGATATGGCTATAAACCACATCAATAGTCATATTATCTGTTGGGTTAAAGCCTGCCCCAATAGACACACCGATTTTGTCTGAGTCTGGCGAGGCTGGAGAGCGATGCTCACTGCTCTGAGTGGAGTTTTCTTTATAGACACCACCTCGCAATACCGTTCCTTTGTCAAGCACATGCCGCACACCGGCAGAGAAACGGGTTGTATCACCCCAACCAAATTCCTGCACCGCCGGGCTTGGGATCGGCGCACCCGAGTGATCGACTACGAGCTCATCAAGGCTACTCCACTCCATCCACTCAACGCCGAATAAAATTTGTGTTCGCTCAGAAAGGTCCCCGGCATATGAAAATTGAGCTGACGCGGGCAAATCCACAGAGGTGCTCCCACTGTATTTACCCGCTAAGGCAGTAGCTACCGGCAATGGCTGCCTACCGGCCACCAAGGGCAAGGGGGAGAAGGTAATGTCGCCATCAAGGTCATACTCCACGGATGAGCGATACGCCAAACCAAAGTGGTTGTTATCATCAGCATCGAACACTAACCCGACGTTCCAACCATAGGCGTCGTCGTCCCCTTCTAGGCGGGTAAACGAGCTTTCAAGATCCGCCTCAAGACGTTGGTAGCTAACCCCGACACCCAAACGAAGACGATCCGTTACCTGAACACCCAATGCCGGGTTAATGTTAATAGCCCTTAGGTCAGACATGGTGGCATAGCGGTCACCTGTCGTCGGAGACAGTGGCGCCAAAGGATCGGTAGCCACAGAACCCCAGTTATCTTCATACTCAATTTTCGAGCCAAAGGGAGCATTTATACCCAAGCCAAACGTCATTTTATCACTGAGGGGAACAGCCAAAAACGCGCTTCCTACCACTGGGCTAAAATCTTCAAAATCACCGGGCCCCGAATTTCCATCTGCTTTAAAGCTCGTGTCGATGATAACTTGCTGAACAGCCACAGTAATTTCTGTTTTTTTCAAACCTGCCAAAGTAGCCGGGTTATACCATTGATTTGACGCATTTTCGCTTAATGCCGCCGCGCCAGCAAAAGCGGTACCTTGCGCAGAAACAGATTGCTCACTGACAGCAAAACCTGTAGCTATCGCTTGCGTCGATAAAGCCGCAAAGGCTGAACCGATTAGTAGCGCACCTGTTTTTTTCATTGTTGTTCTCCTTCTTCCTATAATTATTAGCTTACACGCAAGACCATCCCTCAATCTGAGTTCACTTACACTTATACACAACTTAGGCGAATGACAGCAACACCTCGACCGACTAATACTTTCCCATTAGGCCTTTTTTTTGTAAAATCTCCTCTTTTACCTAAGGAGCTGTCAGCCACAGCAGCAAAAATCCCTCTGGCGTCATCTAGTCTATGGAGAAATCCATGTATGGGGGATGCCGCAAGAAGACACAAAAAAGGGCTGCCGAAGCAGCCCTTTCGTTTTAACTCTACACCGGGTTAATCCGCCAGCACCGCTTTGGCGATAATGCCTTTCATGATTTCGTTGGTACCGCCGTAAATCCGCTGCACGCGCGAATCTGCAAACATGCGGGCAATCGGGTATTCCCACATGTAACCGTAGCCACCGTGCAACTGCAGGCATTCATCAATCACTTCACACTGCAGGTCAGTAATGTAGTACTTGCCCGCCGCAGCCGTAGGAATATCCAGCTCTTTTTTCAGGTGCAACTCCAAGCAACGATCCACATAGGCCCGCGCCACTTCAAGCTTGGTATGCATTTCGGCAATTTTGAACTGAGTGTTCTGGAAACCAGCAATGGGCCTGCCAAAAGCCTTTCTTTCTTTCACATATTCAATGGTATGCGCCAATGCAGACTCGGCCATGGCCAGGCCACCAACGGAGATACCAAGGCGTTCCTGGGGCAGCTCTTTCATCAGATAAATAAAGCCCATGCCCTCTTCACCCAACAGGTTTTCCGCCGGTACGCGCACATCCTGGAAAAACAGCTCGGAGGTATCCTGGGCTTTCATGCCGACTTTCTTCAGATTCTTACCTTTCTCGAACCCTTCAGAGTCGGTTTCTACCACAAACAGGCTAATGCCCTTGGCCCCTTTAGTCGGGTCGGTTTTTGCCACCACAATAACGATATCTGCATTCTGCCCATTGGTGATGAAGGTTTTAGAACCGTTCAGCACATAATGGTCACCGTCTTTTACCGCACTGGTTTTCACACCTTGCAAATCAGAACCGGCACCGGGCTCTGTCATGGCGATGGCACCAATCATTTCGCCGGTGACCATTTTCGGCAGATACTTCTGCTTCAATACTTCTGAGCCATTATGTTCAATGTAAGGCGCCACGATTTCCGTATGCAGTCCCCAACCGATGCCGGTGAGGCCCAGCTTGGAAATTTCTTCATTGATCACCACGCTGTAAAGGAAGTCAGCGCCGATACCGCCATACTCCTCACTCACCATAGGGCATAGGAAACCCTGCTCGCCAGCCTTTAGCCATACGTCTTTGGGGACCACGCCTTGCTGTTCCCATTCTTCATTAAATGGGACCGCTTCGTTTTCGAGGAATTTACGGACGGTATCGCGGAAAGTTTCGTGGTCTGAACTAAACAGCGTACGGGGGATCATTATGCTCTCCGGCATCAGGTTATCAGGATTAGCCCCAACGCCGGACCGGCAGGGGCAAAGAATGCGCCCATAATGTTGATAGCGCTTGCTATTGAGCAATGACCAAAACGCTCACACCCGCGGCCAGCAGTGAAAACCGGACAATGACCTGCGGGGTTCAAGCTGATCAGGCGCGGTGTTCGCGCCCTAAATATTCGGAAGACTGCATCTCCTGAAGGCGAGAACAGGTGCGTTCGAATTCGAAATCCAGACGCCCCCCGGCATAGATATCGTCAATAGGCACTTCTGCGGTGACCACAAGTTTCACCGCACGGTCGTAGAATTCATCCACCAAATTGATGAATCGCCGGGCCATATCATCCTTACTGGCCCCCATTTGCTCCACGTTTGCGAGCAGTACTGTGTGGAATTCACGAGCGATTTCAATGTAATCCGTTTGGCTGCGCGGGCCATCGCACAGCTCCCTGAACTCAAACCAGACCACATCGTCCGCACAGATAACAGTGGCGATTTTGCGGCCTTCAATAAGCACATTGCCGCGATCACGATGCCGGGAGTGATCTTGGTCCAGTGTCGCGAAACGCTCCTGAAGAAACGCATCGGCCCCTTTTCCCAAAGGGCAGTGATAAAGCTCTGCCTGTTCCAGTAGCCGCAAGCGGTAGTCGTTCCCCCCATCCACGTTCAACACCTGAGTGTGCTCTTTAAGCAAATCAATGGCGGGAAGAAAGCGGGCCCGTTGCAGCCCATCCTTGTATAAACCATCCGGCTCGATGTTGGAGGTGGCAACCAGGGTGACGCCGTTGGCAAACAATTCCTGCATCAGGCCGGCCAGGATCATCGCATCGGTGATATCTGTGACGAAAAACTCGTCGAAACACAGCACCCTAGCCTGGCTGGCGAATTTGCGGGCGATACTGATCAGCGGGTTTTTTTCCCCCTGGCGTTCACGCATTTCACGATGCACCTTCTGCATGAAGCGATGAAAATGCATGCGACGCTTTTCCTTAAACGGCAGCGTCTGGAAAAATACGTCCATCAGGTAGGTTTTTCCACGGCCTACCCCTCCCCACATATACAAGCCCATCTGGGGGCGGGGCTTTCGAAAGAGGCCCAATAGCCCCCCCGAGGCGGGCTCCTCAAGCAATCGGTGATAAAGCTCATCCAGCGCGGCGACAGCCTGCTGCTGGGCCGGGTCTTGGAAGAAATCATCTCGCTCTAGGTCAGCTTTATATTGCTCAAGAGGGGTCATAGATCGTGGACCTGCCACTGTGTAGTTGAAACTGGCTCAGGACCTGAAACAGGCCCAGCAAAGGCGGGTCAATGTAGCGCCAGGGCCGCTAACTGACAACCGTCAGGGCGTGAAATCCATCCATGGGACATCAGCGCCTAGGTAGGCAAGTGGCTGCCCGCTACCTGTTTTAAGTCCACCAACTTGCCGTGGAAAAAATGGCCACAATCGGGGAAACGCACCAGATCGGGGGCTAACGGGGTTTGCTCTGCCCAGCGATACACCTGTTCAGCCGGGACCACTTCATCATCATCTCCCTGCACCACCGTCACCGGGCAGCCGGTGTCTTCTATGTCGTCAAACGGGTAATGGTGTACCGGAGGCGCCACCAGCAACAGTTGCCGGGCGGGCATGCCATTAGCCTTGAGGATTTCCGCCCCACGAGCAGCCACAAAACTGCCAAATGAAAAGCCCGATAACCAAAGTGGCACTCGCGGATACTTGTGTGTCAGCCAGCTATGAATGGCCAGCAGATCTTCGGTTTCCCCAATGCCATCACTGTAGGCGCCCTGGCTTTCACCCACACCACGGAAGTTGAAACGCACCACCACAGCGCCTTCATCACGGGCCAGACGGGTCAGGGTCGTCACCACCTTGTTATCCATGGTGCCTCCGAACAGCGGATGCGGATGGCAGACAATGGCCACGAACGGCGGCGCATCACTACCCTGTTCCACGACCACCTCCAGCTGCCCTGCCGGTCCGGGTAAGGTTTGCCGTTGTGCTGCCATTTTCTACTCCTTTCGCATCCTGTTACGCCTTTCGCCCTTGGCGATTGCGCAGCTCTGTGCTGCAATAGCTAAAGCGTTATCGCCAGCGTCTTGGCGATACCTTACAGGAGTATGCCATGGATATGCTGACAACTGGGGTGCTGTGCTTTGCTGCCGGCGTGGTAGTAGGTGCAGGACTGCTTTTCTGGTTGTTACCGGCACGGCGACAAGCCGGCCAATTAATTCGCGATCGTGACGAAGCCCGTCAGGCGCTAAATCATTATCGGGACAAGGTAGACGATCATTTTCTGCAAACCGCTGACCTGGTCAACGATATGACCCAGGCCTATCGCTCCGTACACGAGCATCTGTCCAAGGGAGTTCAAGTGCTGTGCTCCGAGGTGGGACGCAAGCGAGCCGTGGCCAAATCTTTGGATTCCGCTCCGGACAAAGACAACAGCGAACCCCTGGCGCCACCACTGGATTACGCGCCCAGCGCCAAGGGAACACTCTCTGAAGACTTTGGCCTGCAACAGAAACCCACTGGCCCTTTTGCCCCCGTGGGTGTGGCCGACAACCCGTTACCAGACATAATGGTGGAGCCGCCCCGGGATTATGCCGACGGCGACACGGAAGGCGACGAGGCTACCAGCGACAAGAAGCCTGGCTGATTCCGCAAAAAGGCCTACCGTACCAACACCAACAAGCAGACACAAAAAAGCCCGCATCAGCGGGCTTTTTTGTTGAGTTGCCAGGCGGCACCTTACCAAGAGTGCCTGCCCAAGCGGTACAAGGATTATCGCAAAGCCTTATGAATCAAACAGGGCGGTCACCCGCATGGGCACCGGCGCGTCTTCCACTTCAATCTCTGCGGGCAAGCAGCCCGCCGGGTCGCCGTCTGCCTGAATCGGCTCCTTCTGGTTTTCGCAACGGATATGCACCCGCTGGGCACGCAGGCTGGCTACGCCGTCCACCCGTTCCATACGCCCAAATAGCAAAGCGACCAGGCAGCGCAACAAGAACCGAACCCCCGGTTTCTGAAATAACAGCACCTGGAGTTGGGGGCGCAAGATATTGGCCTCGCGGCTCAACACGAAGCTGCCGCCATAGTGACGGCCGTTGGTAATGATGGCCGAGAAACAATCCAGCGGTCGACCATCTACTTCCACCCGGTAGTGCCTCTGGCCGTAACGGCCAATCTGGCCAAGCATGGATTGCACATAAGCCAGCCTGCCGAAGCGTTCTTTAATGCCCAGATTCACTCCGTTTACCACCCAGGCGTCATAGCCGACCCCGCACATCATGAGAAACCGCCGGCCGTTCAAACGCGCCGGCGTCACCGCTACACTTTTGCCCTGCACCACCACCTGAGCAGCCTGCTCCGGCTTTTTCGGCAGTGCCAGCTCCTTGGCCAACACATTCGCCGTACCAGTAGCAAAAACGCCCAGCGCGACGCCGGCAGCTAGCCCATTGAGCACTTCATTGGTGGTGCCATCACCGCCTACGACGACCACGCAATCGCCCTGGTCTGCCAGCCCCTTGAGATAATCTGTAGCATCGTTGGGGCCTTTGGTATGGTACAGGCGCACCGCCGCGCCCAGACGCTCCAGCTCCGCCACAAAACGGCAAAGTAGAACTTCCCGGCCGCCGCCGGCGGCCGGGTTATAAATCACAGTGACTTTCATCAGACAGGAAACCCTCGTACAACTCCCGGTTCAAGCCGGGTTATCGATATCAATAAAGGTATGCTCGATACCATAATGATCACTAAGCCACTGGCCCAGCGCCATGGCGCCATAACGCTCCGTGGCATGGTGACCACAGGCAAAATAGTGCATGCCGGTTTCCCGAGCAAAATGGGTGGTCGGCTCTGAAATTTCGCCACTCAAGTAGGCATCCACGCCCTTGCTCTGAGCCTGTTCGATAAACCCCTGGGCACCGCCGGTGCACCAGCCGATGGTTTCAATTTCATCCTCAGGATCACCAATATGCAGTGGCGTACGCCCCAATACCGCTTCCACATGGGCCGCGAATTCCGACGCGCTCATGGGGCTATCCAACCGCCCCACATTGCCGATAGGTCGAAGGGAATCATCCAGACCTCCCTCCGTGGTCAAACCCAACCGTCGAGCCAGCTGCGCATTGTTGCCCAGCGTCGGATGAGCATCCAATGGCAAATGGTACGCAAACACGTTGATATCATGGCGCAGCAGGGTTTGCAGGCGTTGTTTCTTCATGCCTCGAATTTGCTGGCTTTCTCCTTTCCAAAAATAACCATGGTGCACCAGAATCGCATCCGCTTCTTCTACGATGGCGGCATCAATGAGTGCTTGGCAGGCCGTCACCCCGGATACCACACGGTGGATTTGCTCGCGGCCTTCCACCTGCAAACCATTGGGGCAGTAATCCTGAAAACAGTCCACCGCCAGTTCCTGGTCGAGCAGAGACAACATGTAATCGCGCTTGAGCATGGCACCTACCGGTAGGTCGGAAAGTATAAATGTGGTCATAGAACCCGTGATCGTCGATCACCGCGCCAACCCGATCACCGGCTGCGCGGTATAACCTAGAGTCGGGCTATGCGCTGTCGAGCGCGTAGCAATAGGGGCGTGCGGCCGTTTGTCGCCGTCAGCGGGTGGTAGCAATCGCCCTTCACAGGTTCTACTATTGCGCGCAGTTTACCTATCTGACCCCTCACTTGTCTCGCAGAGGCCCTTCACCAGGCTGCTCACGAAAGGGGGGAACCGCATAACGAGGGCATTACCGGTGATCAAACTGCTTCGTTTCCTGGCCGGCCCGGTGCTCACCGGCCTAGCCGTCGGCCTTGTCGCACTCTGGTGGTACCAGTGGGGCCCAAACGCCGCACCGGCACAGCACGACACCGGCGTGGCCAGCTACGCTGGCGCGGTGAACCATGCGGCCCCGGCAGTGGTGAATATCTACACCACCCAGATCATCACCAATGAAGAGGTGGCCGAAGACCCCCTGTTCAATCGTTTTATGGAACAGCCCCGCCGCGAACGCGCCCTGAGCAGCCTAGGTTCAGGGGTGATTGTCGATGATAGCGGCTATGTGCTGACCAGTTACCATGTGATACGCGATGCCGATGAAATTCTGGTGGCCTTGCGCGATGGCCGTGATGCCTCTGCCCGGGTGGTGGGCACAGACTCGGAAACGGATCTGGCACTGTTGCACATTGCGCTAGAAAACTTGCCCGAAGTGGAACTCAACGGCAATGGCCCGGTACAGGTCGGCGACGTGGTACTGGCCATCGGCAATCCATTGGGCGTGGGCCAGACCGTCTCCATGGGCATTGTCAGCGCCACCGGCCGCAGCCACTTGGGAATCGCCACCTTCGAAAACTTTATCCAAACCGACGCAGCCATTAACCGTGGCAACTCCGGCGGTGCACTGATCGATACCCGCGGTCATTTGATCGGTATCAATACTGCCATCCTCTCCGCGGACGGTAGCTGGCAGGGCATCGGCTTTGCTACTCCTGCGTCCATCGCCAGGGAAGTGATGGATGATTTGATCGACCACGGCCGAGTGATTCGCGGCTACCTGGGCGTCACCGTGCAGGATATGACGCCCTCGCTAGCCGAAAGCTTTGGCGTGGAAGACGTGCGTGGAGGCGTAGTAACCGAGGTGGTAGTCGATAGCCCTGCCCATAAAGGCGGCTTGCAGCCCGGTGATGTGCTAGTGGGTATCAACGGTGACATGATGGCCGATGGCTATGAAGCGATGAATCGAATCGCGGGTATGAAGCCTGATGACAAGGTGACGCTAGAGGTTATCCGTAACCGTCAGCCGGTATCCGTAGACGTGGTCATTGGTACCCGCCCACCAGCGGAAACCGATTAAAGAGTTGAAGGCTGAAATGCGCATAGACATAGCCTGTTCGTTTGGTGCCAACAGGTAACGCCAGCAGGCCGCGCTCAAACTTTTTAACGTTGGGCGCGGCCTGTTGGCTTAAAACGTAGCCTCTACACCGTTGCCCGTTTCAATTTTCAACGTTGAACTCTCCTCACAACCCTTCTACACCGCTCAGAATTGCATCTTCAGGGTAGCGAATTTCGAAACCTTGTTTGAGGCTTTCTTCGCCCCCGGCGGGCAAGGTGAACTGCCATCGTTGCAGTCCTTTCACGCCACTCACATCCTTGGCATCTGCGGCCTTGCCCTTGGCTGTGATAGTAATATTGTCGTTTCCGGCGACCGGAAGTCGATCCAACAAATTCACCGTCACGGCCTTATCGTAATGGGACGACAGAGTAATATTCTTCAACGCAGAGAGCGTGCTTTCTTTATTGATCAAGCCCACCTCTCCTTGCTGTGAGGGTTCGCGCACCACCGCAATCTGCAAGCGCGGATCATCACCGAAACTCATCTTCACGTGCTCGCCCTGCTTAATACTGTTGCCGCGGTAATAACGGGCCAAGCGTTGGCCATCACGCAACAGGGTAACGTGACCGGGCAACCAGGGCAGCGGGCTGGAGTTCTGCCACTCCCCCACCAGTAACACTGCCGGCTGCTGCCATAAGTAACTTTCGCGGGTCAAAGTTACCGGCAGCGCCGCCTGCTGATAAGGAAGCCGCGCGGTAGCGTCACCACTGGCCAGATTGAGCGGCGCTGAAAGCGGTACACGCATATCAAAACCGTGCGCCACAGGCGCTGCCACGGGCATCGCCTGGATACGCTGAGCCATATCTGTCTCATAGGCCGCAGATTCCGCCATTACGGAATGCAACGATGACTTACGCATCGCCGGCTGTGGTGTCGCCAGGCGTACCAGCCAAGGGTGCAGATCCGGGAGGGGGCGATAACCGGCGGGCACTAACCCTAGGGTGGCACTGACATTCTGCCAGTCCTCACCGGTACGGTTGTGAATCTGGGCAATGCCGGTCACCGCCACGGTCTCGTTGCCGCTATCCAGATCTACACGCAACTGATTCTGCCAACCGGCCTGGCCAGTAAAATAGGCAAGTTCCACCTGCGCGGTGGACTTGTTAGGAGCCGCCACGGTCAGTATCAACTGGCGGCTACGAGTCTGCCCCTGGCCCAGCAGCTGACGCTCCTGACGAAGGGCATCCAACTCCTGCTGCTGCCCATGCCGAATCTCCGCCCGCTGGTTGATAGCTGTTTGCCGTTGCGTCACCGCTTTGCCAATGGACTCCCAGGCGCTGGCCCATTTTTCTACCGGCACCTGGGCAAACACGGCCTGTCCTTGAGGTGCCTGGCCCATCAGGGATTGAAGGTGATTGATTTGCTGTTGATCAAGATCATCGGCTGCCTTGGCTTCGGCCATGGCCTGCTCCAGCTTGCGAATTGCCGCCTCCAACTCAGCCCGGTGAGCTGATACATCCACGTCCCCAACGGCAAACCCTTGCCGGATTGCCAGCAACTCAGCGCCGTTAACCGCCACTTGCAGACTATCCAGATCCAACTCAGGCAACCCTTTCACCACCAACTGGTGCTCACCGGCGGGCAAGGCCTGACTAAAAGTGCGAGTAAGATGCGCCTGAGCAGGAAACAGCACGGCCTTATTCACCGGCGCGCTGACCGCAAAGTCGGCAGCGAAAAGAGGAAGCGGAATGAGGGCGCAAGTAAGCAGTAACACACGTTTCATTTTTAGGAGCCTTACCGTTGGGCTAATACCTGTTAGTACCGCAGGTAAGGGGAAAGGTTCAAGCAGGCGAGACTCTGCCAGCCTAAGCGACCGGTGCGGAGGAGACTTCCCTGCTAAAAGCTCAAAAGCGAGTGAGCTGCAATTTAGCCGTTAACATAAAGAGGCCGCGCCCAAACTTTGGGCGCGGCCTCTTTATGTTATTTCAGCAAAAAATTACCCGGCGTTTTTCCACTTTGAAATCAACCCGTCTAAAGCCACAATCAACGCCTGATTTTGCTCAGGCGTGCCAATAGTGATTCTCAGGTAGTCAGCGATACGCTCAGGCTTGCCAAAATGACGCACAATAATGCCTTGCTCGCGCAAACCCTGGGCCAGAGAGAGCCCACTATGCTGCTCGTGGCGAGTGAAAAGAAAGTTGGCCGCCGACGGCAAGCTCTCAAAACCTCGCTGCCCGAGCTGCTCGTTGAGCCACTCGCGCTGCATGATTACTTGCTCACAGCCTTTTTCGAACCACTCCTGATCTTTAAACGCGGCCACTCCAGCGGCAATGGCCAGACGATCCAACGGATAGGAATTGAAGCTGTCTTTAATCCGATTTAGCCCATCAATCAGCGCGCCATCACCAATCGCCAAGCCGATACGCAAACCCGCCAGAGAGCGGGATTTTGACAAAGTCTGAGTCACCAACAGGTTCGGGTAGCGGTTTACCAAAGCGATGGCCGTAGCGCCGCCCTGCCCTTGGGGGCCGGCAAAGTCGATATAGGCCTCATCGATAACCACCAGGGTTTGCGTATTCGCCTGCAACAAACGCTCAATTTCACTCAGCGGCAACAGCTTACCGGTGGGCGCATTAGGGTTAGGGAAGATGATGCCACCATTTGCGCGTGGCTTGTCGCCTTCTAGATAATCGTCCACCGCAATACCCAGAGCATCATCGAGCGGCACAGGCTGATAGTCGATTTGATACAGGCCGCAATAGACCTTGTAGAAACTATAGGTGATATCTGGGAAAAGTAGCGGCTGATGCTGTTTGAAAAAGCCCATGAACAAATGCGCCAGCACCTCGTCGGAGCCATTGCCAACGAACACCTGAGAACGCTTTATCCCATAGCCCAGGCCGGAATAATAGTCGGCGATGGCCTGCTTCAGCTGGCTGCTTTCCGGGTCCGGATACAGCCGCAGCCGATCGTCCACTTCGCCCCGAATCGCCTCGATTACCTTCGGCGACGGACCCAGCGGGTGCTCGTTGGTATTCAACTTCACTAACTTGTCCATCTTCGGCTGCTCGCCGGGAACGTAAGGCTCCAAATGGTGAACGAAGTCGCTCCAATATTTACTCATAGGTATTCCGCCTGCATGCATCAGGCAACACGCATCACCCGTGGAAACGTGATGCGTGAGGCGTGTTAGCGTTTCTTGATTCTATATTCCGCACTGCGGGCATGGGCCGTAAGGCTTTCGCCACGGGCAAGCGGAGAGGCAATTTTTGCAAGACTGCTAGCCCCTTCCGGGGAGCAGCCAATCAGCGAACTGCGTTTCTGAAAATCGTACACACCCAATGGCGAAGAAAAGCGGGCGGTGGCACTCGTAGGCAGCACGTGGTTCGGCCCGGCGCAGTAATCACCCAACGCTTCGGGAGTGTGGCGACCCAGAAAAATCGCACCGGCATGGCGAACTTTTTTCGCCCATTGCTCCGCGTCATCAATGGATAATTCCAGATGCTCAGAAGCAATGCGGTTGGCGATTTCGATGGCCTGATCCAGATCCTTCACCTGAATCAACGCCCCCCGGTGCTTCATGGACGTGCGAATAATGGTTTCCCGCTCCAGAGTCGCGGCCAAGGTTTCCATGGACTGCGCAACCTGCTTCAAAAAATCGGCGTCCGGTGACACCAAAATGGCCTGAGCTTCCTCATCATGCTCAGCCTGAGAAAACAGATCCATGGCAATCCAGTCCGGGTTGGTCTTGCCGTCACAGACCACCAAAATTTCCGAAGGGCCGGCAATCATGTCGATGCCTACTTTGCCAAACACCTGCCGTTTGGCTTCGGCCACATAGATATTGCCGGGGCCGACAATTTTATCCACCGCCGGCACCGCCTCTGTACCGTAGGCCAAAGCCGCCACCGCTTGGCCACCGCCCAGAGTAAAGAGCTTGTCGACACCCGCAATAGCCGCCGCCGCCAGCACCATGTCATTGATGATGCCCTCTGGGGCAGGCGATACCATTATGATCTCGCCGACCCCCGCCACCTTGGCTGGTAGCGCATTCATCAATACTGAACTGGGGTACGCGGCTTTACCGCCGGGCACATAGATACCGGCCCGGTCCAAAGGCGTCACCTGCTGACCCAGCAAGGTGCCGTCCGCTTCCCGGTAGTGCCAAGAATCCTGTTTCTGCTTTTCATGGTAGCGACGCACGCGCTCAGCGGCCGCCTCCAGGGCTTCGCGTTGTTCAGCGGGAATACGCGCCAGCGCGGCCTGCAACTGAGCCTGGTCCACCACCAGTTCATCCATGGCCGACACATCACGACGGTCAAAGCGGTTGGTGTACTCCACCAGGGCAGCATCGCCACGCTGGGCCACACCCTTGAGGATGCCGCGCACTCGATGCGCCACTTCTTCGTCACGCTCTTCCGACCAGGCGGTTAGCGCGGCGAGCTTGGCATCGAAATCCGCATCTTGGGCGTTAAGCCAGGTGGTTTCCATGGTTGGCACCGTTTTAAAAGTCAGGATCTATTTTTACCACAGCGGGCTCAGGGTCCACTGAGAAAAAAGCGACGTTTTTTCTATCGCAAAGAGAAGCAACGCCTCTCGCTCAACATCACATCAAGCAGGTATATTTTTTAGCTGTTTACGCTATGCAATCTGTGATGAAAGGGCTTTAACCCGCCTTGCGGGACGCTACCGCCTCTGACAGCCTGTCCAAAATCGTCTGGATATCGCTATGGCGGGTTTTCATGCTGGCGCGGTTAACAATCACCCGGGTAGAAATATGGGCGATTAACTCAGTGGGTTCCAGACCATTAGCACGCAAAGTGTTGCCGGTATCAACGATATCCACAATGCGGTCCGCCAGCCCCACCAACGGGGCCAGCTCCATAGCACCGTATAGCTTAATCACTTCCGCCTGCTTGCCTTGCTGGGCATAGTAGGCTTTGGCCACGTTTACAAATTTGGTGGCTACGCGCAGTCGGCTACCGGTTTCCGGGGCATCCTTCATGGCTGCCACCATCAATTTGCAGCGAGCAATATCCAGATCCACTGGCTCAAACACCCCGTCGCCGCCATGCTCCATGAGAACATCCTTGCCGGCCACACCGATATCCGCCGCACCATGCTGCACATAGGGGGGCACGTCCGTGGCACGAATGATGATAATTTTTACATCGTCGCGGGTGGTGTCAAAAATCAGCTTGCGCGACGCTGCCGGGTCTTCCAGCAACTCAATGCCTGCGGCTTTCAGCAGCGGCAGGGTTTCCTTGAGAATGCGCCCTTTAGAGAGGGCGATGGTCAATGGCTTACTCATCACAGGTCCCCGATCCGGTCAGCGAGGCACGCGACGGATGATCGCGCCCAGCGATTGCAGTTTCTCTTCGATGCACTCGTAACCGCGATCAATATGGTAAATACGGTCCACGGTGGTTTCACCGGCCGCCGCCAAGGCCGCGATAACCAGTGAGGCAGAGGCGCGCAGGTCGGTGGCCATCACCGGTGCCCCGGTCAGTTGCTCGACACCACGGCAGATAGCCGTGTTGCCTTGCACCTCAATATCCGCGCCCATGCGGTTCATTTCCTGCACGTGCATGAACCGGTTTTCGAAAATGGTTTCAACAATGGTGCTGGTGCCTTCGGCCACCAGATTCAGGGCCATGAACTGGGCCTGCATATCGGTGGGCATAGCCGGGTACGGCGCGGTGCGCAAGGACACGGCCTTCGGGCGGCGCCCTTCCATGTCCAGCTCAATCCAGTCGTCGCCAACGGTAATTTTCGCCCCGGCTTCTTCCAGCTTCTGCAGCACCGCATCAAGAATGCCCGGCACCGTGTCCTTGGTCTTGATACGACCACCGGTAATGGCAGCGGCAATCAGATAGGTGCCGGTTTCAATACGGTCGGCAACGACCTGATGGTGACAACCGGTCAGGCGCTCCACCCCTTCAATGATAATGGTATCGGAGCCGGCCCCGCTGATCTTGCCGCCCATGGCATTGATGAAATCGGCCAGATCCACCACTTCAGGCTCACGAGCGGCGTTTTCCAGATAGGTAGTCCCTTCGGCCAGCGCCGCTGCCATCATCAAGTTTTCGGTACCGGTTACGGTGACCACATCCATAACGATGCGCGCTCCTTTGAGGCGGCCATCCACAGAAGCATTCACATAACCGTTAGTCACCTCGATATCCGCGCCCATGGCCTCCAAGCCACGCAGGTGAATATCCACCGGCCGCGAGCCAATAGCACAACCGCCGGGCAGCGATACGGATGCTTTACCAAAATGGGCAAGCATGGGCCCCAGCACCAGAATCGAGGCACGCATGGTTTTCACCAGCTCATAGGGGGCCGTCAATTCCTTGATGGTGGTGGCGTTCACTTCCACGTTCATGCGGTCATCGATCACCACATGGACACCCATCCGGCCCAACAATTCGATCAAGGTAGTCACGTCTTGCAAATGCGGCAGGTTGCCCACCGTTACCGGCTCGTCAGCCAACAAAGTGGCTGCCAGAATCGGCAACGCCGCATTTTTGGCCCCGGAAATACGAATATCGCCGTCCAGCCGCTGGCCACCGGTGATGATCAATTTATCCATGAACTGTCTCTAATGGTTTCTTTCTTCCAGCTCGTACAGGCTGGGGCCGGGGTCAGGACAGGCCCTGATTCTGGGCTTTTTCCCACTCCGCCGGAGTAAAGGTAATAATTTGCACGGCATGGATAGTGTTGCTTTTAATCTGCTCGTCGATGGTGGCGTACACCATCTGCTGCCGTTTTACTGGCAGCAAGCCACTAAAGGCTTCCGACACCACGCGAATCTGGAACCGGTCACCGCCGCCTTCCACTGCCACGTCGGCACTCTCAAAACCAGCTTCTACCAGCGTGATTACGTCTTCCGGATTCATCTTTACTCCTCATCAAGGCCTTGGGCAGGCCCAAACAGCATTGGAGCGGCCTGGGGCCGCTCCATCAAAATTGTAATCAGGGGCGTATAATACGCGAGCGCGTTGCCCCTTACCACGGCGGCACCGTCCCCAGCACTCCCCACGGCCCCGGCGCAGCAAGATCCGAAGCTCGATTATTTACCCTGCTAACTTTCCTCTTTGATGCCCGCATCAATGTTGGCATCCGCAGACCAGTTATCGATCACCTTGCCGATATCATTGTACTGCTGCATGCCTTGGGCGAACTGGCTCTTGTAGGTTTCACGCAGATCCAGGCCATTCACATACACATTGATTACCTTCCATTGGTCATCGCGCAGGAACAGGGTGTAGTAAATGGGCACCACTTGGCCGGAATTGGTCTTCAATTCCATGCGCACTCGGGCGTAGTCGCCTTTACGGTCGCCGCCTTTCATGGGCAAGATGTCAATCTTCTGCCCCTCATACAGGGTAATGCCAGACGCATAGGTGTTCATCAGGCTGTTCTTGAATACATCCAGGAACCGGTATTTTTGCTCCTTGCTGGAGGCACCAAAGTAATCGCCCATGACCATGCGAGTAATGCGTTTAAAATCCACCATATCCGCCAGCTCTTCACGCACCAGTCTTTTGGCCTTGGCCGGGTCGGCCTCCAGCGCCGCGCGCTCCGCCTCAACACGAGACGTCATGCGCTCCACCGCATCCACCACCATCTGGCGAGGATCACTCTCAGCCTGGGCCAGCGCCGCCATTCCTGTCAGTAAAACCACCAACCCGACGCGAAGCCACGCGCCCATACCCCGTTGTAAATGCATACATTGCTCCCTATTTAGTCACCGGCGGTTTTACGGTGTTCTTTGCCTGCTGTCCAGTGATCAACAGCCACAACACACTGAACCTCAGTGCTTTTATTGGAGTCACAGAGTGCAATACGGTTCCCCTCAACGCGATCGAGTTAACCATTACGGGTCAACGTGGAGGGCATAACCCGTGTATAATCGCCGCCAACGTCAAGGAGAGCGCATGAGTCACAACCACATCAGCGTTGGCCAGCGGGTGCTGGAAATCGAAGCCCGGGCCGTGGATGCACTGAAAGACAGTCTGGACACTAGCTTTTCCGCTGCCTGCGACCTGATGCTGAATGCCAAGGGTCGCGTTATCGTCACCGGAATGGGTAAAAGCGGGCACGTGGGCAGCAAACTGGCCGCCACCCTCGCCAGCACCGGCACCCCTTCATTCTTTGTGCACCCCGGCGAAGCCTCCCACGGCGATTTGGGCATGATTACTGCTAACGACGTGGTATTGGCGCTGTCCAACTCCGGCGAAACCGCCGAAGTGTTGGCCATTTTGCCGGTGATCAAACGCAAGGGCACCGCCTTGGTCGGCATGACCGGACGCCCACAATCTGCGTTGGCGCAACTGTCGGATGTACACTTGACCGTGGCCGTGGCGGAAGAGGCCTGCCCCCATAATCTGGCGCCCACTTCTTCGACCACTGCCGCGCTGGCCATGGGGGACGCCTTGGCTATCGCCCTGCTGGAAGCCCGCGGCTTCACACCGGAAGACTTTGCCCTCAGCCACCCCGGAGGCAGCCTGGGCCGCCGCCTGCTGTTGAAAGTAGACGACATCATGCACGCAGGCGGGCGGCTTCCCGTGGTCAGCGTTACCACCTCGCTCAGTGAAGCCCTGCTGGAAATGACCCATAAAGGCCTGGGAATGACCGCCATCACCCACGCAGACGGAACCCTGGCAGGCATTTTTACGGATGGTGATTTGCGTCGCATCCTCGACCGGGATATCGATATTCGAAAAACCACCATTGCCGAGGTCATGGTTTCCGACCCGATAACCATCGCCCAAGGGCATCTAGCCGCTGAAGCTTTACAGATCATGGAAAGCCGCAAGGTTAACGGCTTAATGGTTTGCGGCAGTGATGGCAAACCGGTCGGCGCTTTCAACATGCAAGACCTGTTGCGCGCGGGAGTAGTGTAAATGCCCATGCGATTACCCTCCATCGATGCTCAGAATTTGCGCTTGATGGCGTTTGACGTGGACGGCGTGATGACCGATGGTCGCCTGCTGTTTGGCCCCAACGGTGAAGAGCTAAAAGTCTTCAATACCCTGGACGGCCACGGCCTGAAAAAGCTGGCGGCCAGCGGCGTCACCTTGGCCATTATTACCGGGCGCACCTCGCCCATGGTGGCCAAACGCGCGGCGGACCTGGGCATAGAACATGTAATTCAGGGCCGCGAAGACAAGGGCGTCGCCTTGGAAGCTCTAGCCGACTCGCTGAACATGCGCGCCAGTGAAACCGGCTACGCTGGTGACGACGAGCCTGACGTTAGCGCCCTACACTGGGCGCAGCTGAGTTTTGCCCCGGAGAACGCCCACGACTGCGCCAAAAACGCGGCGAACCACATTACCGTCCGTCGCGGTGGTGAAGGTGCGGTACGGGAAATCTGTGACGCCATTCTTGCCCTGCGGAGCCCGGCATGAAGCGTCAGGGGCTATTAAGCGCCACCGGCATTCTGCTGCTGGGGCTGGTGATGCTGATGACCCTGCACGAGTGGGACAGCACCCTGCCCGGCCAAGGTAATGCGGTGACCATGGCACCGGCAATCATTGCCGACGACGTTACCGCGCGGGCCTTCAGCGAACAAGATGGCAGCCTGCAATACCATCTCACCGCAGAGAATTTAGTGCAGTTCGACCACAACCCACTCACCGAGATGCAAGCTCCGGTACTGGTCATGGCCAACGACAAAGGCAGCTGGACCATCACCAGCGAAGAGGGCATCGTGGAAGAGAACGGCGACCTCATTACCTTTCTTGGCAAGGTCACTGTGAACAATCCGACCCAGAAAGTGACCGTGAACACCGAAGAACTGCAGTTCAACAGCGACACTAACATCGCCACCACCCCTGGCCACGTGGACATGCTGTTCGACTCCGGCCAGACCCGTGCAGGCGCCTTGGAAGCAGATCTCGGCAAGGGCATTCTGAACCTGAAACAAGGAGTGAAGAGTGAATTTGAAGCACCGGCTTCATAGCACCCGCCATCTCGCCGCACTGGCATTACTGGTAGTTTTCCCCTTGGGCGCTCAGGCCGCCCCCATGGAAGGCACGATCCAGGTCACGGCAGACAACGGTCGTTTCGAGCAGAGCGCCGGTAGCGGCCTGTACAGCGGCAACGTGGAACTGATTCAAGGCGAGCGCAAACTGTTTGCCGATGAAATGCGCATGTTCACCCAAAATAGCGAACTGGTGCGGGTGGAAGCTACCGGCACCCCGGTGCGCATGGAAGAAGGCGAAGGCCTCAACGCCCACGCTGAAAATCTGGTTTACAACATCAAGGCTCGTACCTTAGTTCTTACCGGCGATGCTTACATTGAGCACCAGGGCAACACTTTCGAAGGCGCCAAGGTAGAATACAGCCTGGATTCCAAGCGCGTGGACGCTAGCAGTGAAGGTGACCAGCGGGTTCGGCTAGTCATTCCTGCCGAGAATCAGCCCGCTAAATCCCCTAACAACGCCAGCAACAAATCCAATAGCGACACCCCAAACGAGACTCAAAGCGAAGACAACAGCAACACCTCGCCTGAGGCGGAGCCCAGCATACCATGAGCCATTTACGCGCCCATCACCTGGCAAAAAGCTACAAGGGTCGCCGGGTCATCGAAGACGTTTCCCTGGATGTGGAAGCCGGTCAAATTGTCGGCCTATTAGGGCCCAATGGGGCTGGCAAAACTACCTGCTTCTACATGATTGTTGGACTAGTGGAGGCCGATGCCGGTCGCATTGAAATTAACGACGGCGACATCACTCACCTGCCCATGCACGGTCGTGCCCAGCGAGGGATTGGCTACCTGCCTCAAGAAGCCAGTATCTTTCGCCGCCTAACGGTAGAAGAGAACATCATGGCCATCCTAGAAACCCGCAAGGAGCTTAGCAAAGCGGACCGCCACGAGCGCATGGAAGGCCTGCTCAAGGAATTCCACATCGGGCACATTCGCGATTCGTTGGGGATGAGCCTGTCTGGCGGCGAACGCCGCCGCGCGGAAATCGCCCGAGGCTTGGCCACCGACCCGGACTTCATTCTGCTGGACGAACCCTTCGCTGGCGTTGACCCCATCTCGGTTAACGACATCAAGGGCATTATTCGGCACCTCAAAGAACGCGGCATCGGCGTTTTAATCACCGACCACAATGTACGCGAAACCTTGGATATCTGTGACACCGCCTATATCGTTAGCGCCGGCCACATCATTGCCTCTGGTGATGCGGACATCATCCTTGCCAACCAACAAGTACGGGATGTCTATCTGGGCGCTGATTTCAGGCTATAAGGTCAGCAAGCTTCAACGCGAGCACACCACAGAGAAACGGATAAAGCTATGCCTGTAATGATGGCTTGAGCGCCGGCACGTCCACGCCAGCGCAGGTCCTCTCTCATATCCCATGGTTGTCGCTTGCCGCCCTGCCTAACACACTGTTTTATCTGGCACAAATATTGCTTACCCTGTGGGTAGACTGCTATTCTCGGGTTTTGGGGACGAACAGAATACCAAGCAGTATGAAGCCCACACTACAATTACAAATTGGCCAGCAGCTCACCATGACGCCGCAGCTGCAGCAGGCCATTCGCCTCTTGCAGCTGTCCACTTTAGATCTGCGCCAGGAAATTCAGCAAGCAGTGGAGAGCAACCCCCTGCTGGAATTGGCAGACGATTTCGGTGACGACGCCCTCTCCGAAGATGACGAAGAACGTCAGGACGAAGAGCTCGAGACCGACCGCGATAACGGCCTGGAAGAACTGATACAAGACGAGCCTGGGCTGGAAACCGAATGGGATGACGTCTATTCCGGTCAAAGTACCAGCTCCAGTGCAGCCCTCCCCGACGATGCCGACGAGTGGCAGCAACGTCACGCCATCTCCGGCGACCTGCAAGATCACTTGCTCTGGCAGCTAAACCTGACTCCCATGAGCGATGTAGACCGCATTATCGCCATGACCATCATCGAGTCCCTGGACGACCGCGGTTACATCACCGTGCCCCTTGGCGACATCGTCGACATGGTGAATGCCCAGCCGGACCTGCTTACCGAAGGAGACGAACTGGAGCACGATGAAGTGCTTGCCGTGCAGCACCGGTTGCAACAGTTCGACCCGGTAGGCGTCGCCAGCCTCAACTTGGCCGACTGCCTCTCAGTCCAGCTGCGCCAACTGCCCGCAGACACCCCGCTCTATGCCGAAGCCTACGCACTACTGGGGCACCTGGACCTACTGGAAAAGCACGATTACACCGCCCTGCGCCGCACCCTCCAGCTCACAGAAGAGGTCCTGCTTGAAGCGCTATCTCTGCTTCGCACCCTGGACCCGGCCCCCGGCGAGCAAATTGGCGAGCCTCAGGTGGACTACGCCGTTCCTGACGTGATCGTCCGCCAGCACCAGGGGCGCTGGCAGGTCAGCCTAAACGACGATGTCCTCCCGCGAGTCAACCTGCAACAGCAATACGCCAGCATCGCCCGCACCACCAGCGGTGAAGACGGGCAATATCTGCGCAACTGCGTCCAGGAAGCAAAATGGTTCATCAAGAGCCTGCAGAGCCGTCACGACACCCTGCTCAAAGTCGCCACCCGCATCGTGGACGTGCAACAAGGGTTCTTTGATTATGGCGATGAAGCCATGAAACCCCTGGTTTTGGCGGATATTGCCGATGCCGTTGAGATGCATGAATCAACCATCAGTCGGGTCACCAATCAGAAATACATGATGACACCCCGCGGCATCTTTGAGCTGAAATATTTCTTTTCCAGTCACGTGGGAACCGACGGTGGTGGTGAGTGTTCCTCCACCGCTATTCGTGCCATTATTAAGAAGCTGGTCGCTGCCGAGAATCCCCGCAAGCCGCTCAGCGATAACAAGCTGGCCAGCTTGCTCAATGAGCAGGGGATCAATGTAGCGCGCCGGACCGTCGCCAAATACAGAGAGGCGATGCGAATACCGTCTTCCAGCGCCCGCAAGCGTTTGGTGTAGGGCGCCAGAACGGATCATGGAATTCTGGGTAACACCTTGCTAAGCCAGCCTGAAAGGCGCAGCAAGCCAGGCGTTTTCCCGGGGTTCCTCAAACAGGTAAAGGAGCCAGCCATGCAAATTAATATCAGCGGTCATCACCTGGAAATTACCGATGCCTTGCGCACTTACGTGGGGGACAAATTTTCCCGTCTGGAGCGCCATTTTGACCAAATCACCAGCGTCCAGGTGATTCTTTCCCCGGAGCCCAAAACACACAAAGCGGAATCCACGATTCATATTTCCGGGGCCGATGTCTTCGCCACCGCTGAGGCAGGGGACATGTATGCAGCGATCGACAAACTGACGGACAAATTGGACCGCCAGATTCTTAAACACAAGGAAAAGGCCGTCAGCCACAAGCACGGCCACTAACCTAAAGCGGCAATTATGCGAGTTCGCGAACTACTGACTCTGGCCCGCACCCATCACGGTGCGCAGGCCAGCAGCAAGAAACAACTGCTTGACCAGGTTGCACAGCTGGCTGCTGCCAGCTGTGACAGCCTTAATGAGCAGGAAGTCTTCGACGCCCTGGTGGCCCGAGAAAAGCTGGGTTCCACGGGGATTGGCGAAGGCATTGCCATTCCTCATTGTCGACTAGAACATTGCCAACAGGCTGTGGGCTTGTTGTTAAAACTGGACACCCCCATTGATTTCGACGCCGTTGACGGTCAGCCAGTGGACCTGGTATTTGTGTTGCTGGTTCCCCAAGATAATCCCGAGCAGCACCTTAAAACGCTCAGCCACTTGGCCTCCCTGTTCAACGACGACACCTACCGCGCAGAGCTGCGCCGCAGCGATGACACCCAGCGCCTCTACCAAACCGCAGTAGAGTCTGAAGCGGAGTTACGACTAGCTTCATGAAACTGACCATTATCAGTGGACGTTCCGGCTCCGGGAAAACCACCGCGCTACAAGCACTGGAGGATCAGGGCTTTTATTGTGTCGACAATCTTCCCGTCGGCATGCTCCCCACCCTGGCCAAACAACTCAGTGAAGGTGAGCCCCCCATTGAGCAGGTCGCCGTTGGCATTGATGCCCGCAATCTCCCCGCCCAGCTGCTGGCCTTCGACAACATTCTTCACGCACTGAATGAGCAGCAGGTGCGCAGTGAAATCATCTACCTGGATGCGGATGATCACACTCTTCTTACTCGCTTCAGCGCTACCCGTCGCCGCCACCCACTGGGCACCGATCAACGCTCTCTGGCCGACGCCATAGGCCATGAACGTGAACTACTGGCCAACATCCGTCAACGTGCCGATCTGGTCATCGATAGCAGCAACCATGACGTCCATACTCTGCGCAATCTCATGCGTGAACGAGTCGCTCGCCGTGAAGCCACACTGTCGTTGCAACTGGAATCCTTTGGCTTCAAAAACGGCCTACCCACCGATGCGGATCTGGTTTTCGATGTGCGAGTTTTGCCCAACCCCCACTGGCAAGCAGACCTGCGCCCCTTTACCGGCAAAGATGACTGCATTGTCCAGTTTCTCAGCCAACACCAGACCAGTCACGACATGCTCAAGGATATTGGCGATTTCGTTGTGCGCTGGCTACCGGCCTTTGCCAACAGCGACCGCAGCTATGTGACCGTGGCTATCGGTTGCACCGGCGGCCGCCATCGCTCCGTCTTCATCACCGAACAGCTGGCAAAAAATCTGCGCGCAGAAGGCATTGTCCTTCAGGTCCGCCATAGGGAACTCTAACCCGGCAATCAGCCACCTCCTCCGACCACAAGACGACCGATGATTGAAAAACAACTCGATGTAATCAACAAACTCGGCCTGCATGCGCGCGCTGCCGCCAAAGTAGTCAGCGTGGCATCACGCTACAACAGCAGCATCCTGGTACTGCACAAAACACAAACCATCGACGCGAAAAGCATCATGGGCTTGCTCATGCTCGGTGCGGCCAAGGGAAGCAGCATCACCTTTCGAGTGGAGGGCGATGATGAACAACAGGCCATGGACGAACTGAAAGACTTGTTCTCTCGCCGTTTCGACGAAGGAGAATAGACGCAGATCAAGGTTTTGTATCGTATACAGGGTTTATATCGACCACTTATTGCGCCCCCGCCTTTGCAGCTGTAACTATCCTAAACAGGCCTGTTAACAAGCCGCCCCCGTCATACAACCATCAGGCAGGGAGGTCCTATGGTTGCAGAAGGAATGGCACGTGTGGAGCAACGCCGCGCGCTAGTTTTCTCGACCTTTGCTTTCACCCTCTGTTTTGCGGTATGGACAATGCTGTCCATACTCGGGTTACAGATTAAGGATGAACTGAACCTCACCGATACCCAGCTGGGCCTGCTCATGGCAACCCCAGTGCTTACCGGTTCCATCAGCCGATTATTTCTTGGTTACCTCACCGATCGTTTTGGCGGCCGCAAGGTGTTCAGTCTGCTGATGCTGCTCACTGGCGTCTTTGTCTTCCTGCTGTCTCTGGCCAACACCTACTGGTTACTACTGCTCGGTGCGCTGGGCGTTGGCCTAGCCGGTGGCTCCTTTATTGTTGGGGTGGCTTACACTTCCGCCTGGTATCCCCCCGAGAAACAAGGTACCGCGCTGGGCATCTTCGGGGCCGGCAATGTGGGCTCGGCAATCACTAGCCTGTGCGCGCCCTCCCTGCTACTGGCCTTGGGCTGGACCGGTACCGCCCAGCTTTACGCGGTAGTTATCGCCGCCAGCGGGATATTTTTTCTGCTGTTCGCCCGCACTGACCCCCTAAGCCAGCAGCGTGCTGCCAACCCGGTCTCTCTTAAAGAGCAATTTGCTCCGCTTGGCGAACTACGAGTATGGCGCTTTTCCCTCTATTACTTCTTTGTGTTTGGTGGTTTCGTCGCTCTAGCGCTGTGGCTGCCTCACTATCTGGTGGAAGTCTACGGCTTGAGCATTACCGTCGCGGGTGTTGTGGCCGCCCTGTACACCATTCCCGCCTCACTATTCCGGATTCTCGGAGGTTGGCTGTCCGACCGCTACGGGGCCCGAAAAGTGATGTACTGGACCCTAGTCGTGTCAGTGCTGTGCTGCTTCCTGCTCAGCTACCCACCCACCGACTACGTCATTGATGGCGTCAACGGAAAATTACGCTTCTCCATGGCCATGGGACTGATCGGCTTTATTCCCCTAACTATGGTATTGGGCTTTTTCATGTCCCTGGGTAAAGCGGCAGTGTTCAAACACATCCCGGCCTACTACCCCAACAATGTGGGTACCGTGGGCGGCCTGGTGGGCATGGTCGGCGGGCTCGGCGGCTTCCTGCTGCCCCTCACCTTCGGCATGCTCAACGATGTCATTGGCATCTGGCAAAGCAGCTTCATGCTGCTGTTCCTGGTCTCGGCCTTTGCGCTACTGTGGATGCATTACTCCATTCTGCGCGCCAACAGAATAGAACTGGGCGAAGATATACAAAGCCGCGACCTGCCCGAGCTCTCTACCCCAAAAGCATTTGTACTGGATGACTGGCGTCCGGAAGAACCCGCCTTCTGGGAAGAACAAGGCAAGCGTATTGCTCAGCGCAACCTATGGATATCCATTCCTTGCCTGATACTGGCATTTTCAGTGTGGATGGTGTGGTCTGTGGTCGTTGCCAAATTACCCAGCGTGGGCTTTGACTACAGCCCCAACCAACTGTTCTGGCTCGCTGCTCTGCCCGGGTTATCCGGGGCGACTCTGCGAATTTTCTACAGCTTTATGGTGCCAATATTTGGCGGGCGGCGCTGGACCGCTCTTTCCACCGCGTCACTACTGCTGCCGGCATTGTGGATTGGTGTGGCAGTGCAAAACCCGAACACCTCTTACCTGGTCATGCTGATCCTGGCTCTGCTATGCGGTTTTGGTGGCGGCAACTTTGCTTCCAGCATGGCCAACATTTCTTTCTTCTATCCCAAGCATGAGAAAGGCAAGGCCATGGGCCTTAATGCTGGGCTAGGAAACTTGGGGGTCAGCCTGATGCAATTTGTGGTGCCCCTGATCATCACCACCGGGGTATTCAGCTTCGTGGCAGGTGGCCCACAAATTACCGCTAGCAACGACGCCATATGGTTGCAGAACGCCGCCTTTGTCTGGGTCCCCTTCATTGTCTTGGCAACCATTGCCGCCTGGTTTGGAATGAACGATATCGCCAGTGCGCAATCTTCGTTTAAAGACCAAGCCACCATTTTCCAGCGTAAGCACAATTGGCTAATGTGCGTGCTCTACACCGGAACGTTTGGCAGTTTTATCGGCTTTTCCGCCGGCTTCCCGTTACTCAGCGCCAACCTGTTCCCAGAAGTCGATGCACTCAAGTATGCCTTTCTTGGCCCACTGGTTGGCGCCCTTAGCCGCGCATTTTCCGGCGGCGTTGCCGACCGCTTTGGCGGCGGCAAGGTCACATTATGGGTCTTTATCGGCATGATCGTTGGCGTGATCGGGACGCTGTTTTTCCTGCAAAAAGAAAGTTTTCAGGGTTTCTTTTTCATGTTCCTGTGGCTGTTCTTCGTTTCCGGGGTAGGCAACTCCAGCACGTTCCAAATGATCCCCACCATTTTCTCCATCTCGATCCCGCGCATCATGCCTTCGCTACCGCAAGACCAGCAGCGTATTCAAATCGAGCGTGAATCAGCGGCCACCGTAGGCTTCACCTCGGCTATCGCCGCCTACGGGGCCTTCTTCATCCCCAAGGCGTTCGGCACATCACTGAGTCTAAGCGGTAATGCCAATGTGGCGCTGTACGGTTTCATTCTCTTTTACGTGTTGTGCCTGGGTATTACTTGGTTCTACTACACACGCAAGAAGGCTGAGATTCCGTGTTGAGCGCCTGATATTCAACATCCATAGGGAGAGCATCCATGAGCCACTTTCTCGATCGTCTGAAGTACTTGGGAAAAAAACCAACCGACTTTTCAGACAAACACGGGGAGACCCGTGACGAGGACCGGCATTGGGAAGACGGCTATCGAAGCCGCTGGCAGCACGACAAAATCGTGCGCTCTACCCATGGAGTGAACTGTACCGGATCCTGCAGCTGGAAAATCTACGTCAAAAACGGCCTGGTGACCTGGGAAACTCAGCAGACGGATTACCCCCGTACTCGCCCCGACTTACCTAATCATGAACCCCGAGGCTGTCCACGTGGGGCCAGTTATTCTTGGTACCTATACAGCGCCAATCGCCTAAAGTACCCCCTGATTCGACAGACCTTGCTGAAATTGTGGCGCGACGCCCTTAAGGAACACTGCGATCCAGTGGATGCATGGGCTTCCATCGTGGAAACCCCGGACAAAGCGCAGCAATACAAACAAGCCCGCGGCATGGGCGGTTTTGTGCGCGGCGACTGGGACGAAATGAACCGCATCATTGCCGCGGCTAACATATATACCGCCAAACAATATGGACCTGATCGGATCATCGGTTTTTCTCCGATCCCAGCCATGTCCATGGTGTCCTATGCTTCCGGGGCTCGCTACCTGTCACTGATCGGCGGGGTCTGCCTGTCCTTCTACGACTGGTACTGCGACCTCCCCCCCGCCAGCCCACAAACCTGGGGCGAACAGACCGATGTGCCAGAATCCGCCGACTGGTACAACAGTGGCTATATCATTGCCTGGGGCTCCAACGTACCTCAAACCCGGACCCCGGATGCTCACTTCTTCACCGAAGTACGCTACAAAGGCACCAAAACCGTGGCCATCACGCCCGACTATGCCGAAGTTTCCAAATTGTGTGACGAATGGCTGAGCGCCAAGCAGGGCACAGATGCCGCTCTGGGGTTAGCGATGGGGCATGTCATCCTCAAGGAATTCCATCTCAACAATCCCAGTGAATATTTCACCGACTATGTACGGCGCTACACCGACATGCCCTTCCTGGTGGAACTGGAACCCCGTGACGACGGCAGCTACGTTCCCGGTCGTCAACTCCGCGCCAGTGATTTCGACGCATCCCTCGGACAGGACAACAACCCGGAATGGAAAACCGTGGTGTGGGACCCTGCCCGAGATGCCCCAGCGGTTCCGCGAGGCTCCATTGGTTTCCGTTGGGGCGAAAAGGGAAAATGGAACCTAGAACCACTAGACGCCGCCGGCAATAGCATCACGCCACTACTCACTCTGGCCGATCACCATGACAACATCGCCAAAGTGGCGTTCCCCTATTTCGGCGGCATCGCACGTGAACATTTCAATCACGTGGCCGGTGACGACATCCTCCACCACTCGCTGCCCGCCAAGCAACTATCCCTAGCAGATGGGCGACAGGCGCTGGTAGTCACCGTGTTTGATCTGATGTGTGCAAACTATGGCATCGACCGAGGGTTCGGAGACGATGACGGTGCCACCCATTACCGCCAACTCAAACCTTACACCCCCGCTTGGCAAGAACAAATTACCGGGGTCCCCGCTGAACAAGTAGCACGAATTGCCCGGGAGTTCGCCGACAACGCTGACAAGACTCGGGGCCGCTCCATGATCATTGTCGGTGCAGGCATGAACCACTGGTACCACATGGACATGAATTACCGAGGGCTGATCAACATGCTGATCCTGTGTGGCTGTATTGGTCAGAGCGGCGGCGGCTGGGCCCATTATGTAGGCCAAGAAAAACTGCGTCCGCAAACCGGCTGGTTGCCTCTGGCCTTTGGCCTGGATTGGACCCGTCCGCCCCGACACATGAACGGCACCTCGTTTTTCTATAATCATTCAAGCCAGTGGCGTTACGAAAAGTTGGACGTCAGCGAGCTGCTATCGCCGCTGGCCAAACCAGAGGATTACCAGGGCAGCCTGGTGGATTTCAATGTACGCGCCGAACGCATGGGTTGGCTGCCTTCAGCCCCCCAACTCGGGCGCAACCCGTTACAGATTGCCCGGGAGGCACAAGCGGCAGGAAAACCCGTTACAGATTATGTAGTGGAACAGCTCAAGTCTGGCAACCTGCGTTTTGCCGCTGAACAACCGGATGACCCAAAAAACTTTCCACGCAACATGTTCGTCTGGCGCTCCAATCTTCTGGGCAGCTCCGGCAAAGGCCACGAATACATGCTCAAGTACTTACTTGGCACCCGCCATGGTCTTCAAGGCAAGGACCTGGGCGAAATGGATGGCAACAAGCCCATGGAGGTGGACTGGGTCGAGCAGGCACCGGAGGGCAAGGTGGATCTATTCACCACGCTGGATTTCCGCATGTCCACCACCTGCCTGTATTCCGACATTGTTCTGCCTACGGCCACCTGGTACGAAAAAAACGACCTGAACACCTCAGACATGCACCCTTTTATTCACCCACTCACCGCAGCCACCGATCCGGCTTGGCAATCGCGCAGCGACTGGGAAATTTACAAAGGTATCGCCCGCACTTTTTCACAACTGTGCCCCGGTCATCTGGATGAAGAAACCGACGTGGTCACTCTGCCACTACAACACGACGCCCCGTCAGAACTATCGCAAAGCTGCGTACAGGACTGGAAAAAAGGCGAATGTGACCTGATCCCCGGCAAGACCATGCCTTCACTGGTTGAAGTCAAGCGGGACTACCCCGCCACCTATGAGCGTTTCACCGCCTTGGGACCGTTACTGGATAAACTAGGCAATGGCGGCAAGGGCATCTCCTGGAACACCGACAAGGAAATCCAGTTCCTCGGCGAACTCAATCACACCAAGCAGGACGGCCCGGCCAAAGGGCGGCCAAAAATTGAAACCGCCATTGACGCCGCCGAAGTCATCCTCTCTCTTGCACCAGAAACCAATGGCCAGGTCGCCATAAAAGCCTGGCAGGCATTATCAGAATTTACCGGTCGAGAACACGCACACTTGGCGCGTCCTAAAGAAGAAGAAAAAATTCGTTTCCGAGATATTGTCGCGCAACCGCGTAAAATTATCTCCAGCCCTACCTGGTCAGGTTTAGAGGATGAGCACGTCTCCTACACCGCAGGCTACACCAATGTGCACGAGCTGATCCCTTGGCGAACCCTCACTGGCCGCCAGCAACTCTACCAAGACCACCCCTGGATGCGAGCTTTTGGTGAAAGCCTGCTGGTTTACCGTCCTCCCATCGACACCAAAGCCGTGGCCAGTGCATTCAGCGTGCCCAACGGCAACCCAGAGAAAGCTCTCAATTTCCTGACGCCGCACCAGAAGTGGGGCATTCACTCCACTTACAGTGACAACCTGCTAATGCTGACGCTAAATCGCGGAGGCCCTGTGGTATGGCTATCCGAAAGTGATGCAGCTGACATTGGTGTGGCCGACAACGACTGGGTTGAACTGTACAACGCCAATGGCTCCATCGCTGCCCGCGCAGTAGTCAGTCAGCGGGTAAAGGACGGCATGGTAATGATGTATCACGCCCAGGAGCGCAATGTGAACGTGCCTGGCTCAGAAATCTCCGGCACCCGTGGCGGCATTCATAACTCTGTAACCAGAGTCTGCCCTAAACCCACCCACATGATCGGTGGCTACGCTCAACTAGCCTACGGATTCAACTACTACGGCACCGTCGGTTCCAACCGCGACGAATTCGTCATGGTCCGCAAAATGCGCAATGTGAACTGGCTGGACGGTGAAGGTCACGACAGCATACAAGAGGCCGTAAAATGAAAATTCGCTCCCAGGTCGGTATGGTGCTCAATCTCGACAAGTGCATTGGCTGTCATACCTGTTCCGTCACTTGCAAAAACGTATGGACCAGCCGGGAAGGTGTGGAATACGCCTGGTTCAATAATGTGGAAACAAAACCGGGCATTGGCTACCCGAAAGAATGGGAAAATCAAAAAAAATGGAACGGTGGATGGATGCGGCGGCTTGGCGATGGGAAAATCGAGCCGCGTATCGGCGGCAAGTGGCGAGTGTTGGCCAACCTATTTGCCAACCCGGATTTACCGGAAATTGATGACTATTACGAACCCTTCGATTTTGACTATCAGCACCTGCATACGGCCAAGGCCGGCAAGCATCAACCCGTTGCACGGCCCCGATCGCTAATTACTGGCAAACGTATAAAAAAAATAGAATGGGGTCCCAACTGGGAAGAAATCCTCGGCACCGAGTTTGCCAAACGCCGCAAAGACATCAACTTCGAACAAGTTCAGGCAGACATCTACGGGCAGTTTGAAAACACCTTCATGATGTATCTGCCACGGCTATGCGAGCACTGCCTAAACCCTACCTGTGTTGCCTCCTGTCCCAGTGGCGCTATCTACAAGCGAGAAGAAGATGGCATCGTATTGATTGACCAGGACAAGTGCCGCGGCTGGCGCATGTGCGTATCGGGCTGTCCCTACAAGAAAATTTACTACAACTGGAAAAGCGGAAAATCAGAGAAATGCATCTTCTGCTACCCACGTATCGAAGCAGGGGAGCCCACTGTCTGTTCGGAAACCTGTGTTGGCCGCATTCGTTATCTAGGCATACTGCTCTACGATGCCGACCGGATTTCCGAGGTAGCGAGCACCGCCGACGAACGCGACCTATACCATCGACAACGGGATATTTTCCTTGATCCCAACAACCCAGAAGTCATCGCCCAGGCACAACGCGACGGAATCTCTGACAACGTCATTGCCGCAGCCCAGGCTTCGCCTGTGTACAAACTAGCCATGGACTGGGGGCTCGCCCTGCCCCTTCACCCGGAATATCGCACCTTGCCCATGGTCTGGTATGTCCCTCCACTCTCCCCAATCCAGTCAGCTGCGCAAGCCGGCAAGATCGAATACGACGGTGTACTGCCGCGTATCGAGTCCTTACGAATTCCAGTGCGGTATCTAGCAAATATGCTCACCGCGGGTGAAGAACAACCCGTAGTGCTGGCCCTCAAGCGCCTGATGGCCATGAGAGTTTACATGCGTGACAAGCATGTGGAAGGTCACATCAATAAGGAAGTCGTTGATGCCGTAGGCCTAAGTGAACAGCAGGTGGAAGAAATGTATCGCTATCTGGCCATCGCCAACTACGAAGATCGCTTCGTGATTCCCTCCAGCCACCGCGAACAGGCGCGTGAAGCCTTTCCGGAACGCGGCGGCTGCGGTTTCAGTTTCGGCGACGGTTGCCACAGCGGCCAAAGCAAAAGCAACCTCTTCGGAGCCCGCCCGCAAACACGCACTCTGGTCAGCTCCCAGACCTATGACCCGCAGGAGAGCCCCCATGAATGAGCCCATTCAACGCACCCTACGGGTGCTAGCCCGGCTGCTGGATTACCCCCAGGCTGAACTGCAAGACGCCAGCGAAGCGATGCAGGCCATCATCCAGGCTGATCCGCGCCTGTGCGCCAAGCGCAAACAGGCATTAAACGCCTGGTGTGAACAAATCCAACATAATGAGCTGCTCGACCAGCAAGCGGAGTACGTGGCCCTGTTCGACAAGGGGCGCTCCACCTCTCTACTGCTATTCGAGCATGTTCACGGCGAATCGCGTGACCGTGGACAAGCCATGGTCGACCTGATCAATGAATACGCGCAGGCTGGGCTGATACTCGATAGTCGGGAACTGCCTGATTACCTGCCGCTGTTTCTGGAATACTTGTCCACACGTGACGAAACCACCATCGGCCAGTGGCTTGGCGATATTCGTCACATTCTGGCCCTTCTTACCGCTCGGCTGGAAGAACGCGATGCACCGCACGCACTCGTTACCCGCACCCTGCTCGCACTGATTGGCGCCGAGCAAGACGTGGCCCTCCATCGCCAAACCGTCAGTGAGGAAAAACCGGATCATACCCCCGAGGCACTGGATTCGGTCTGGGAGGAAGAGGCTGTTCGGTTCCATGCGGACTCAAATCAAGATTGCGGCAGCCAGACCGCCCAGCAACAACACCTGACCCAGCACCGTCACCGCGTGCAGACTCAAACAGTCACCATTAAGGATTCCACCCGCCCTGCGGCTGGAGGGCACCATGGATAACCTCTGCCAATATCTGAATACCGTCCTGTTCGGTCTTTACCCCTACTTTGCCGCCACCGTATTTCTGGTCGGCAGCCTGCTGCGCTTCGACCACGGCCAGTACACATGGAAAACCGGTTCCAGCCAGATGCTTTCCAGCCGCCACATGCGCCTGGCCAGCAACTGCTTCCATGTGGGCATTCTGGTGATTTTCTTCGGCCATCTAGTGGGATTACTGACCCCGCACTGGGCCTACGAATGGATTATTAGTCCGGGAAACAAGCAAATTATGGCGATACTGGTGGGCGGCATCGCCGGCATTATTTGTTTCATCGGTGGCGCCATGCTGCTCTGGCGACGACTGTCCAATCCCCGTGTACGTGCCACATCCAGCGCGATGGATACCTTCATCATTTTTCTACTCGTGGTACAGGTCACGTTAGGGCTGGGCACTATTATTCCCGCCATGGATCATCTCGACGGTGGGATTATGCTGCAACTGGCAAACTGGGCACAGTCCATCGTTTTCTTTAAAGGTAATGCAGCGGTTCACCTCCAAGGCATCAACTGGGTCTACAAGATTCATATCCTTATCGGGCTCACCCTCTTTTTGCTCTTTCCCTTCAGCCGCCTAGTGCATGTCTGGAGCGTGCCGCTGGGCTACCTGTTCCGCCGCTACCAAATTGTTCGTCGCCGCGGATAATCACACCAATAGAGGCAACCATGAAAAGAATTGATACCCATCAAGTGGAAGCCCCCAATGCCCTGCCCCTAATTACCGTGGGCGACCAAACCATCACCCAAGACAAGATAGCCCAGGAAATGCAGTATCACCCGGCCACCGATCTGAATCAGGCGCAGCACAATGCAGCACGGGCATTGGTGGTCCGTCAGCTACTATTACAGCAGGCCCAAACCATGGGCCTGGCTATCGACTGTGAGGGAGATGAAGCCGTCATTAGCGCCCTGTTGGAACGGGAGCTCACCGTGCCAAAGCCTCAGGATGAGGACTGCCGCCGCTTCCATAAAGTAGAAATTGATCGTTTCAGCGAGCCTTGCCAGGTGCTTACCCGGCACATTCTGCTAGCCGCAGGCCCTGACGACGCCCGTTCCCGCGACAGCCAATACCACCAGGGACAAAAGTTGATCCAGCAACTGCGCGACGCCCCCCAGCGATTCCCCGAACTGGCCCAGCGTTTTTCACAGTGCCCTTCGAAGGATCAAGGCGGCGAACTGGGCTGGCTACAGCTTGGACAAACCATCCCGGAGCTGGACAAGGTGTTACAGCGCTTGCCTGAAGGATTGCATGACCGCCCCCTTCCTACCCGTTATGGCTGGCATGTGGTGCACATTATTGAACGTAGAGAAAGCCGGCCACTACCCTACGAACAAGTGGAAGAGCGGGTCCGTCATACCCTCACAGAACAGGCTACCCGGCGCGCCTTGCGCCACTATCTCCTAGCCTTGGAAGCTGACATCGGGGTGAAGGGCTTTCAGCTCGACCCCGACTCCAACAGCCCGCTGATGCAATAATGGAGATCCCTTGCAGGTCACCCATGCCAGAACGACTGGACAGTTTAGGCCCTCACATTTGTTATCTGCGCCTGACGTCCCAACCGCCGTAGGTAACCTGTGCTGCACGCAGCGTATGCGCGAAAGCGCAAACACGCCTACTTCGCGATCAAGTGCTAACACGGAAAAATGCACCAGCTAATTCGCAAATACTATTAGGGCACCTCAAAAAATTCCTTACCCGCTCAGTGTTTCAGGCAGGAGCGCACTCTACACCTCATTCAAAGCACAGAAGGCGCGCCCCTCAAAGGGCGCACTTTTGTAGGCACGCGCCTTGTTGTTAATGAAGTGCAGCAAAGGGGCCGTGCCACCCAGGAGGACCCGAAGGGCGTGGCCATAATCGCTCTCTTCAATCACCGGTCGATAAAGCGTAAAAACCCGTTAACCTTTGATCTTTAAACACTAAAACAGTACCACCGGCACAAAAGGGCTGTTAATGTCTGGTTCGAGACTTTCACCGCAGTGTGTAATTTGCTCGCTTTTTGCGTATGAGTAGGTGCGAAAAAATCACCCGCTCATCGCTCACGGTATTTTCCCGCTGTTAACGATTCACGATTCACGGTTAACGAATTTTTCATGCCCGCCGATAGCAGCCGTAGCCAACAGCATCTAAAAGCCATTAACCGCGCCCTCGCCAGCGGGACCTATACGCAGGTACGCCAGCTGATCAATAACCTGCCCGGCGCTGAAGCGGCACATCTACTGGAATCCTCGCCGCCACGAGAACGGGAAATTCTGTGGCAACTACTGCATAAGGATCAGGAATCCGAAGTCTTGCAGTATCTGGGCGAAGAAGTGCGGGGGGAGTTACTGCGTGACCTGTCCACCGACGAACTGGTCTCGTTGGCCGAAGACCTGGACACAGATGACTTAGCCGACCTGCTGCAAGAGCTGCCGGACCATGTCACCTCCCAAATCATGGCCAACCTGGATGCTCAGAACCGAGAACGGCTCGAGCATGTCCTCAGCTACCCGGAAGACACCGCCGGTGGCCTAATGAATACGGACGTGATCACCGTGCGCCCGGAAATCACCTTCGAAGTGGTACAGCGCTACCTGCGTCGGCGCGGCGAAATCCCCCGCACCACGGATAACCTGGCGGTGGTTAACCGGAAAAACCAGTTCATCGGGCTGCTACCACTGACCAAGGTACTGATCAGTGATCCCGGCACCACTGTGCGCGAAGCCATGATCACCGACACAGAGTCCATCACTGCCACCCTGCCCGCCCACCAAGTGGCAAAAATCTTCGAACGCCACGATTTGGTCACCGCCCCGGTGGTGGACGAAGACGGCATGCTGGTGGGTCGGATCACCATTGATGACGTAGTAGACGTCATCCGTGAAGAAGCGGACCACTCTCTAATGAGCATGGCCGGTCTAGATGAGGATGAAGACACCTTCGGTTCCGTGTGGCAAACCGCACGCCGCCGGGCGCTATGGCTGGGCATCAATCTTCTCACTGCACTCGCCGCTTCCGCCGTTATCGGCCTGTTTGAAGCCACCTTGGAAAAGGTGGTGGCTCTGGCGATTCTGATGCCCATCGTCGCCAGCATGGGCGGCATTGCCGGCAGCCAAACACTGACACTGGTAATCCGCGCCATGGCGCTGGGCCAGATTCAGTCCAACAACACCCGTTACTTGCTGTTCAAGGAACTGTCCGTGGGCGCCATTAACGGTTTGCTTTGGGCTACCGTCATCGGCATTACTGCCGGGCTCTGGTTCAACGACCCGAATCTGGGTTTGGTCATCGCCGCCGCCATGGTGATCAACCTGGTGATGGCCGCCAGTGCCGGCGCCCTGCTGCCGATCACCATGAAACGGCTGGGCATAGACCCGGCACTGGCGGGCTCCGTGGTACTGACCACCATTACCGATATTGTCGGTTTTTTTGCCTTCCTCGGCCTGGCCACGGTGCTCTATGCCCACCTGCTGACGTAACCAAGACACGGGCCTTCCCTGGCCCCGCAACAGCAACCACAAAAAAGGCGCCGAAGTCGGCGCCTTTTTTTGTACATGACGTACTGCCTGCTGCATAACTTACTCAACAAACAGGTGTTTGAACGATACGTAATAGGCACCGGCCAGAATCGGCATCACGAACAACCAGCCCAATAGAACCGGAATGGCAGCGACTACCAGTATCAAAGAGACCACCAAGGTATAAACGATGAACGGAATAATATTCTTCAGACAAGCATCCAAGCTCAGCTTCATGGCATCGACTACGCCTTTCTGGCCCAGAAAAATCAACGGCACAGTGAAGTAGAATATAAACATGAAGGCAAACATGGCCAATGTGGCCAGCAGGCCCAGCACCACCATGGCTGCAGCACTGCCGTCACGGCCAAGCAGGAAAAACAGACCACCCAACACAGCCCCTGCCACCACAAGCGCGACAATTTGCGCCACGGCCATCATCATCAGCGGGCTGGTGCGTTTAGAGAACGGGGCGAAAAGATCCAAAAAATCGGAGCGATTTTCGGTGTCGATACGATGAAAAACGTTCACGATCCCCGCGTATAGCAACGGTGTTAGCAGCACCTGAGCAATGCCCCCTAACCACGGAACAGCCTGCAACGCCGAGGTCATTAGCACCGTCACCACCAAGGCACCCAGCACCACGCCCCAATGCCCACTAAGCATACCGTGGCCTTTTCCAATCCAACTCATGGCATCTCCCACACTGATCTTGCGTGGCGCCATGATGGTGAAATCATTGCCATTGGTTGACGCTGGATGAGCCACATCCGACTGCGGCTGTTTATACGGGTTTATATCACTCATTACTTGGTTCCTTCCCTTTCCCGAGCCAAAAATAAGCCAATTACAAAGGCAAATTATCGACCCGCAACCTTAATCGGCGACAACAGCAGGGACCCACAGGCAATATTGCCGCGATAGTCCACATCCGTACCGCTCCCTTGGATGCCACTCAGCATCTCTCCCAGATGGCCGGCAATGGTAAATTCTTGTAGCGCACCTTTTATAACACCATTCTCAAACCAGAAACCGCTTGCCCCACGGGAGTAATCCCCCGTCACCAGATTGATCCCCTGACCCATGACTTCGGTAATCAGAATACCTCTGGGAACCTTGGCCATCAGCGCGGCCAGCGAATCACCGGTATCAGTAAGGCGCACATTACGTACCCCTCCGCCATTGCCGGTAGGGGCCATCTCCAGCCGGCGGCTGGCATAGAGCCCCAACGCATACTGTTTCAGCACACCATCTTCGACAAACGCTTGAGCTCGCGTGGGCAGGCCATCCCCATCGAAAGGCGCCGACGCGTTACCCGCCGGCAGGTGCGGGTTCTCCGTTAGCTGAAAACCGGCCGGCAACACTGCCTTGCCCAAGCTATCCTGCAAAAAAGAACTACGGCGGTAGAGCGCACCGCCACTGATAGCGGACACCAGATGGCCGAGCAAACCGGACGCCACTTCCGGTGCAAAAATCACCGGCAGCTCGCCAGTCTCTGGCACTTGTGCACCCAGGCGGGCCAGCGCGCGCTCACGAGCACGCTGGCCCACCGCTTCAGCTGAAGCCAACTGATCACCCACCCGTCCACCGTCATACCAATAATCGCGCTGCATACCGGCATCATCCTCTGCAACGACGCTGCACACCCGGCTATGGTTAGTGCCACGATAGCCGTGCAGAAAACCTTCCGAGGTGGCATACACCCGTAGGCTGGCGCCACTGTTCACCGACGCCCCTTCGGAATTGACGATACGGGCATCGTCTCGGGCCACCGTTTCACAACGCAGAGCCTGTTCAATGGCGGACTGGGCATCCATGGCCCAAGGGTGGTAGAGGTCTAGGTCCGCCACCTCAGTAGCCAGCTGATTCGCTGGCGCCAAGCCCGCATACCGATCCTCTTCGGTGTAACCAGCAATGGCCGTGGCTGCCGCCAGAGTATCGCGTAAACTGTCGCGATTATCGTCGGAGCTACTGGCGTGACCTTTACGCAGGCCCTTGTACACGGTGACGGAAACACCACGATCACGGTGGAACTCCACCGTCTCCACCTCCCCCTGGCGCACATTAACCGAATAGCCCTGGGACAGACTCACGCCCACTTCCGCCGCATCGGCGCCCTGGCGTTTTGCTTCTTCTATCAGCCAGGCAGCGGTATCTTTTGCCTGTTCTAGCTGCATATTGTCGAGTTCGGCTGTCGTTACGGAGGAATCAGACATAAAATAGCGGTTCCATTGATGGGTATTAAACAGTTATGACCGAGTATAGCGACGAGCAGATCACCAGCAAGGGCCAGCAGAAACGCGAAGACAATGCCTTGCAAGAACTGGGTCTGTTACTGATGGACATGAAACAGGTCGAGCGCGAGCGGCTGCCCTTGCGTGACGACCTGCAATATGCACTGGTTGAAGCCACCCGCATCACCAGTCACGAGGCCCGCCGACGTCACGCCCAATACATCGGACGGCTCATCCGCGAGACCAACAGCGAGCAGATTATCAAGGCGCTGGAGTTGCTCAATGATCCCTTTCGTCAGCAGCGGATCAGCAACTGGGTCGAGCAAATTGTTGCCTGCGAACAGCCGAAAGACGCCGGAACGACACTGCAGCAAATTTTGGAATTCTTTCCCCACGGCGACCGCCAACAACTGCGTAATCTTACGCGCAATGCACTGAAAGCCCGAATGGAAGACCCAACCACTGCTGCAGCGTCAGAAAAAGACAAGTTCAAACGCGAACGCCGCAAGCTGATCAATTACCTCAACCTGCTGGATAAAACGGCACCGCTGTACTGACACTAACGCGCAGGCCGGCAAAAACGGTGTCAGGACCGTGCCGGCATCATCACTGCGGTTTCATCCGCCTGCCACCAGCGTAAAAAGCTCTCACCCACGGATTTCTGTGGCAGGGAATGCTCGTCACCCTCGATGCCTTGCTCTTTTTCCATGAGTGAGACGTTTTCTTCAACCGCCTCAAACCAAGCGTCGGGGTCATTAACCCCCACCTGCATTGCCTCACCGTATAGCGCCTTGCTAAACCAAGTCCGTTCGGAATCATCCCCACAACCAAATGAAGTACGATCAGCCGCAGCTGAGGAAAAAACCACTCGCTCCGGTGAAGCCAAGCCTTCCACCCATTTACCCGAATAACAGGCCGACACCACCAGCCACTGATGACGGGCAGCTAGCCCGTTCAGCCACGTCTTGCCATCAGCAACGGAAAGATTATTGAGTTTGAGGCTCTTGTCATCCAATACCAGCTCCCCATTGGGCGAACCGTGGCTGACAACATGTATCAGTAGCAGGTCTTCATATGGATCCATCAAGGCATCTAGCGCCTTCAGGCTTTCCTGGATGCTGGTACGGGTGGCCAACGGCAAATCATCGCTGCCCCCATTAGTCAAGCGCACGTGCCGACGCTTCAAATTAAACACAGAGCCCAACCGTTGTGTTACCCAGTCCACTTCACGTGCAAACACCGCTTCGGTGCCATCTCCGCCCACCACCAGCAAATAGACATCGCGCACACCGGGCCGCTGGGGCGCCAGTGACGACAGCACGGACTGCAAGCGGCTTGATTCCGTGTACAACCGTGCCTCCATAGCCGCCGCCTGCTGTTGCTTGCGCTGACGCCAGGCTTTTTCGCTGGAATAATAATCCCCCCGCACAAAATAGCCCTTTTCCACCACGGGCTCGCCCTCATCATTAGAGCGCGTACGGGTGCCTGGACCTTCTGCTTTGCCGTTTTCAAAGTCTGCCCGAATCACCACACCGTCGGGCCGGGTCAATGCGCCTTTTCCTTCGAAATTGAATAAATCAAACTCGCCTTGGTAGTGATAACCTTCTTCGTTGCGGTAGGAGCCCTTGACCATGCGGCCATCAGCAAAGGTCCCCTCAAATTGCTCGCCGGAGGCGGTAACCCACAGCCCCTGCCCGTGGGGTTGAAAGTCGCGAAACTGGCCCTGGTAGGAGTTCTCGTCAAGGTAAGCCACCGAGCCTGTCATCAGTTCGCCGTTCTTGAACGTCCCCTGCCAAGAAGCATCCTGACAGGTATACGCGCCTTCCCCATTAAGAACACCGTTAACGAACTGGCCTTCCTGAACACAACCGTCACGTTGCTCCAGCCGGCCTTCACCGGTCATCAGGCCATTCTGAAATTCCCCTTCATAATGCCGACCACCCGGCCAGGTTAGCCTCCCCTGGCCGTGAAACAGATTGTTGTCAGTGTCACCGTCATACACGGCGCCATCGGGCAGGCGCACATTGGCGGGCAACTGCACCGGGTCACAGGCTGCCAGCAACATTACCCATACGAAAAGACAAAGCGTTCTCATAAGCGACCGTTTTTCATTAACCCACTGGCAATTTAAATTGCGCCAGCTGAGACGATGTTCGGCGCAGGTGAGTACATAATAAGCGGGCGATATTTTCCATCACCAGACTCACCGCATGAGGGCTGCGTTTTCGTAATTGCTCAATCCCTTTTCGGGTCAATACAATTAATGTGGCATCTTCTGCCGCGCGCACCGTTGCCGAACGCGGCTCGTGATCCACCAGCGCCATTTCACCCATGGAATCACCGGGGCGCAGGTGAGCAATTACCACCTCACCGCCCCCCTCATTATTCTTGACGATATCCAGACAACCGCGCACTACAAAGCAAACGAAATCGCTGCGATCCCCTTCACGACAGACCATGTCACCCGCCGGTACTCGATTAACGAATACCAGCTTTTCCAGAACCGCCAGCTCTTCATCGCTGAGGCCGGCAAACAGCCGCATACGCGACAGGATATCCAGAACTTGGGACATCAGGCCGTGCCTCCCACGGTCAGTGCATCCACGCGCAGGGTCGGCTGCCCTACTCCTACCGGCACCGATTGACCATCTTTACCGCACACGCCGATCCCAGAATCCAGCGCCAAATCATTACCCACCATGGAAATACCGCGCATGACCTCCGCCCCACTGCCGATCAAGGTGGCGCCTTTCACCGGGCAAACAATTTTTCCTTTCTCTACCAGGTACGCCTCGCTGGTGGAAAACACAAAACGCCCGGAAGTAATATCCACTTGGCCGCCGGCAAAGTTCACCGCATAGATCCCCCGATCAAGGCTGGCAATGATGTCCTGTGGATCACTCTCGCCGGGCAGCATGTAGGTATTGGTCATGCGAGGCATGGGCAGGTGCGCATAGGATTCGCGGCGGCCATTACCGGTGGGAGCCACTCCCATCAACCGGGCATTAGTTTTATCCTGCATGTAGCCTACCAACCTGCCGTTCTCGATCAGGGTGTTGCAGGCGGAGGGCGTCCCTTCATCGTCCACACTCAGGGAACCACGGCGGTCCATCAGGGTGCCGTCATCCACCACGGAGCACAGTGATGACGCCACCTGTTCGCCCATTTTTTTAGCGAACATGGACGTGCCCTTGCGATTAAAATCGCCTTCCAGGCCATGCCCAACCGCTTCATGCAGCAGCACGCCAGGCCAGCCCGGCCCCAGCACCACCGGCATGGTACCGGCCGGCGCCGCTTCTGCCTCTAGATTCAGCAGCGCTCCGCGCACTGCTTCCCGAGTCCAGGTTTCAATACGCTCTTCTTGTAGTAACCAATCGTAGGCAACCCGCCCACCGCCGCCGGCACTGCCACGCTCACGGCGCCCTGCCCGTTCGGCAATCACACTCACATTGCAGCGAATTAACGGGCGCACATCCGCAGCCAGCGTGCCGTCGCTGGCCACCACCATCACCACATCCTGCTCGGCACTGAGACTGGCGGTCACCTCGACAATGGCCGGGTCCAGAGACCGGGCCATGGCATCGATACGCTGCAGCAGGGCTACCTTCTCCGTTGCGGGCCAAGCCAGTAATGGATCCATGGCGCCATAGCGGGCCGGGGCGGCACGGCTGGCCAGCTGAATTTGGCGATCCTGCCCTTGCCGGGTAATAGCCCGGGCCGCGCCGCTGGCCTGCTGCAAAGCAGCCAGGGTGATGTCATCGCTGTAGGCAAAACCGGTCTTGTCTCCCTGCACGATGCGCACACCGGCCCCACGCTCGGTATTGAAGCTGGCATCACGGACAATGCCATCCTCCAGCACCCACGCCTCATGGCGGCTGTGCTGAAAGTAAATATCGGCGTAATCCGCCTGCCCGGTCAGTTTGCCATTCAGCAGTGACGCCAGTTGTGGGATTTGCAGATTGGCCGGTGCCAGCAGCACGGATTCTGCAATGGAAAGAGCGTCATCAGTTTGCGTCATAGGGACCTTCAATACGTAATCGTTGATGCTGTTGCACCGGCATACGCTGCCGAAGCTCATTCATGGTAACAAGGTCCAGCGGCGCCACAAGCGCGCTGGGGGTATTCCCCAGACTTGCCACCACGTCCCCCCAAGGCGACACCAGCATGGAGTGGCCGTAGCTGGCGCGGCGCGGACTATGTTGACCGCACTGGTTGGCACCCAGCACATAACAGCCCGTCTGCACCGCCGTCGCTCGCAATAGCAACTCCCAATGCGCCTTGCCGGTTACCGCCGTGAACGCAGAGGGGTAGACCAATAACTCCGCGCCTGCGCTCGCTAACCGCTGAGCCAGCGCAGGAAAACGCAGGTCATAGCAAATCGCCATGCCCACCTGCAGACCGCTCATCGGCACAGTGACAATGGTTTCACCGGGCTCGAAAACATCTGATTCCCGGTATTGACCCTGGGCATCCTGCACCTGGGCATCAAACAAATGCAGCTTATCGTAAAGGCCTGCCACCTGACCTTCAGCCGTGACCGCCAACGACCGCGTGCGCACCCGTGGCGCCGGCACGGATTCTCCATCAGGACGGGTCAACGAAGGGACGCTACCGCCAATAATTGCCATGCCCAACCGGGATGCCTGCTCACACAACCACCGCTCCAGCCTTTCATACTCAGCGGCCAGTGCTCGATAATCGACACCATAACCAGCAAAATTTTCCGGCAGCACCGCTAGGCTAGCGCCCTGGTCATGGGCCTCCTGTAACAGCTGAGCAGCCTGCTCTAGATTGGCCTTTGCACTTTCTACGCTGGTCATCTGTATTGCAGCAACTTGTACCACGGCATCTGGCTCCATTATTCGAAAATCCCTTCTGTTTCAGATACGTCAGGGTCCGACCAGCTACCGCTAACGCGGTATTCCATGGTCGCGGTCTTATCCAGTTTATCGCCCCAGATACGCTCTACCACAAAAATACCGGCACAGGCAGCAGGCCCGGCCAGGCATCCGGCATACAAGTTACTGGACAGGGGCAAGGTAACTTCCATTTGGTGGTTCAGCGTTTCTTTTTCAAGATTGATCGCCCCTTTCACACGAATTGCAGCGGAAGGCGAATCGATGGCCAAATTGCTGGTAGACACTTGGGGCCCGTCGAGGGCGAAGTCCCCGGTGATACTGTCGCAACTCAAGCCTTTTTTATACAGATCAGAGAAATCCAGCCGCAGGCGCCGCTGGATGGTGCCCAGATTGAGGATCCCCAGCAGCCGCAGAAACGACGTTTTGGTATCAGTGTCGGGTATCCGGCATTCACCAATATCCACCCGGACCTGACCGTTCAGGGCAAGGTAGTTTGGCGCCAGCGGCCATTGTGGCCACCCTAACGACACCTTGGCAGTGGCATCCTCGGATTCAATCATTTCCGGCAACCCCCAAGCACGCAATGCACGGCCCAGATTGTCTGACGTCAGCGAACCGTTGAAGCGGGTGTACTGGGCGCCGTCATACTCCGTCCAGTCCACTGTGCCCAGAATGCGACTAGCCCGCCAACGGCCTTGCAAATCATTGATCCGCAGCCCCTGCTCTGTGGGGCGTAGCTCCGCCTGCCACTGGCCGAAATCCTCCCCATCGATACGCAGATTGGCTAACCGGGCGTTTACCGACGGCAAATCCATTGGCGACAAGGGCGCGCCGGATTGTGGGTCAGCGCTGTCTGGCAAAGTCAGGTCCATCCGCGAGACGGAGAGATCGAGCGGCACCTTGCCACGGGCCGAAAACCCTTCAGGGATGGCCACCGAGCCGGCCACGGACGGGCTGTTCAAAGCCAGATCCCAACCGTTCGCACTAGGCAACACGGACAGGCTCGCCTCAGGCACATCCACACCAAACAAATCCAGTGTGGCTACCTGCACATTAACCTTGTTCAAGCCGCCCTGCTGAGCCCCATTACCGCCACCGCCCGAAGCGTTAGAGTCCATGGCTGGCACCAACTCATTGCTGACAAAATCAATCCACGCTTGCGCGCTGGCCCGAGCCAACCGCCCCTGCACATCAATGCCAGAGGCAGGGATGTGTGGAGTACCGACACCCAGTCTGAGCCCCCCCCGCACGGTTTCATTCAGAGCGAAAGCGCCGCGCACGGTATCATCATATTGTAACGACAAATGTTGACCATTGTTGGTAAGGTCCAGTGCCAGATTCCGCGATTGAGAGGCCTTTTTTCCCAGCGGAAAAGGTGCCTTCACAGTAACGCCCTTAAGTGAAGACGTGGCATGCAGGGCGAAAGAACTTCCCTGCCAAGGCACTTGGATTGCCATGGCCAACGGTAACGAGCCACTGGCCGGCGCCAACCAATCGAAGCCCAACCAATTGCGCACCGACTCCACCGGCACCTCGCCATCCAGCGTCAGCGTGCTTTTATCCGCCCCGGTAACCCATTTACCCGTCACTTCGCCGCCCAAGGTGGACGCGCTAAACCGTGACATTTGCAGCCCGTTACGCAAATGAAAATACACCGGCGCCTGTACGTCAGTGATAAGCAGATCGCGTTCACGGTTTTCCACCTGACCATCAGCCACGGACGCATTCACGATCACCATGGGCGAGCTCGGTCCTTTCTGGAGTGGGATATTCAGGGTCAGCTGCCCTTTCATGTTACCCCCCAGATAGCGCCAGTCTTTTACCTCTTGGGGGAGCTGGTCGGCCAACGGTGTGTTCTGAAACACCGTATCCAGGTCTGCGAGCGGACCACGAACATGGCCAGCAACAATCAAGTTGGGGCCGCTCTCGTCATCAAAAGCAGGCACGTCTACATGCACATCCGTGAGCTGACTATCCAGCAGGTTTCCTTCGCTGGCTATCCCTTGCACCTCACGACCATTAATCCACACATCCGCCTTAACGCCAGTGGCCTCCGGCCAGTCCGGCAGAAACGACAGGCGCACATCGTCGGCCTGATAGCGCATCTGGAAAGTACGATCCTGCTGGCGGTTTTTATCGATTTTTACCGGTCCCTGATAGAGCAATTGCCCGCGCTGCAGATGACCGCCTCCGATGGCCTGGGCCAACCACCCGGACAACCCCTCCGGGAGGGGCTTCAGAGGAATGTAATGACTGGCACGCGCGCCATCGCCATCATAAATTTCCGCGGCCAGGCGCAGCTCAGGAATTTCTCCCGGGCGCAAGGTAACGGCCATCATGGCTTCGCCGTGGGCATCCGGGTTCACCACGCGCAAGCGGCTGGAGCGCACCGAGAGCGCTTCGCCCTCCCGCTGCCAACCAAACACACCGGCCAGCTGGCCGCCCAGTGCATGGTCGTACAACCGCGGTAATTGCAGCGACAAATTGTCACTGTACAGATGCACCAACCCCTGATTCGGAGACCCAGCCACCCAGCCATTCAGCCCTTTAACGCCGGGGATATTGTCATCCGCCTCACTCGCCAACCCGGCAAAACGCACCTGAAACTGCTCCAGATCTCGCGCATGACCGCTCAGATACACCCCTTCCACTACTCCCCGGGGGGACGCCACCGCTATTTGCTCACGGAATTCACCGGCCAATTTCGGCAACGTAAACGGCCAGTCTTGGAATTGCTGAGTTATGGCATGCACGGGCAATTCATTGGCGCGCAGTTGCCATTCACGGCGTTCGCCCTGGGTCTCCCATCGCAACGCCATGTCCCCCAGCGTCAGCGGGCCAGTGGGTGACTTAACTGACAAATTAGATAGCGACAAGGTGGCCCTCTGGTCCTCACGCAGCAGCGATGCCCGCAACGACAAGCCACTCAAAGGCAACACTGTCTCCGCCTGAGACAGCGTTAATGTGGGCACATTGACCTGCAATTGCCCGGAGACAGGCTCCCCCCCTTGCAGCGTACCCCACAAGGAGACAGACGCATCCAGTGAGTCCAGGTCCACTGGCATGGCATCGATCTCAGGCAACCATTCGTTCAGCCGCTTGCCTTCGAAGCGGGTATAAATATCCGCGTCCACTTCATCCAGTGTGTAAGCGTCTTCATGCAGGTGGATTTTTGTCAACAAGGTCAGGGGCCGATCACGGGCCTCCACGCGCACGGCTAGCTGGTGCTCGCCACCATCACTGGTCATGGTGGCATCCAGTTCGGATGCCGCCAACGGGGGCATGCCTGGCCATTCCAAAGACAGCCGCGCATCGCTGATCGACAGTAATCGCTGCCGATAAAACAATTTGAGAATACGCTCCAGCGGAGGGCGGGCATCAGGGTCACTTTGCTCAAGCACATCCAACCCTCGCAGACGAATCTTACCGTCATCGCCGCGTACCAGATTCAAATCCACGCCGCGCACGCTGAGTTCTTCAAGCACCAGATCGCGATGCCACAGAGAGCGAAATACATCAATGCTGAGCACCACTTCATCCAGTACCAGAGGTGCTTCACCTTCAGGTGCGGGCAGGCGAATCTGACGAGCCACAAACTGTGGCACCAAGCCGGACATGGTGCCGTCCAGCTCGGCAATCATCAGCGGGGTCTGGGTGCGATCTTCAAACAACTGCTCAAGGTTTTCACGGTAATCCGGCACCAACAACATGAGCTGACGCCCCACCACCACGTAGGCGGCCATCAGCAATAAAATAGTCGCGGCCGTCCACCACAGTGAAGGAATAAGTCGGCGCCAGCGTGCGGAGTGGGTCGATGCCATAAGTCAGTCGATTTGCCAGTAAGGAATGTCGGCCCATTCAAGCAGTGCCACCGTTTGCTCCAGTGGCAGGCCAACCACTGCACTGTAACTGCCAGACAGAGACTCAACCAGTGCGCCACCCAGCCCTTGAATGCCGTAACTGCCCGCTTTGTCGCGCCCTTCACCCGTGGCCACGTAGGCCTCCAGCCGAGCGGATTCAAGCGCCCGAAATTGCACGGTTGTCACCGTGTGACGCACAGCGTGTCTGTCTTCAAGACACACACAAACCGCCGAGACAACCTGATGGGACTGCCCGCTCAACTGCGTCAATATGGCCAGCGCCTCGGCATCATCGGCAGGTTTCCCCAGAATACGCCCCTCCATTACCACCGACGTATCGGCACCCAGGACGGCGCCCGGAACGGGCATGCACTCGCGCCCCACCAAGGCCTTTTCACGGGCCATGCGCCGCACATAACTTACCGGCACCTCGGCGGCCCGAGGCGTTTCATCGATAGACGGCGGCGGTAGCACCGTAAAGGGAACCGCAATCTGCTGAAGCAATTCCGCCCGGCGAGGAGAACCAGAGGCAAGGTAAAGAATCATAAGCTCAGAAAAAATGAATAATGGGTTATGGATAGCGCAAACTGCCAGCCGCTCGCGCTTTGTGCCTGGACCACGACGGCAATCTCGTTATCAATTATCCATTATCAACTGTCAATCGCTTTTCAGCGTACTAGAAATCGTAACTGAACCCAGCGTAACGCTGCACATACCGGACGCCACAATAGCGCGCTGGTCACAGAAGAATAGAGAATCGTGTAAGGCGGATACAGGGTACGCCCCACGGATTCTTGCACCAGGAAAGCCAACAGGCTCACCGTGCCCACTAACAGAAAGACCACAGCGCATTGCTGTAGCGCAGTGAACACTCGCATGCGCTTGTACGCAGCGAGCATCACGAAAGCGCCCAGCGCCGTCGCCAGGCCCCATTGTCCCAGCGTAGTCCCCACCAGCACGTCGTGATAGAGGCCCACAAAAAACCCCCACAACACACCAATACGTTGAGGCAGGGAAAGCACCCAGTAGACCAACACCAGCAACATCCACTCCGGGCGTACCCAGTCAACGCTGGCAGGTAACGGAACAACCTCCAGCAACGCCGCAAACAACAAAGTGACGATGATAACGCCGGTACCGGCGGGGCGATCATTGATCATTTTCTGCCTCCGCCGGAACCGGCCGGTGCTCCGGAGTTTGCGTCGGCTGCACTAATAATACATGGCTGGCACGATCAAGTTGGGCTGTGGGCCGGGCGGTAATATGAGCAAACGGTGTGCCCGCCTGATGATTCACCGCGGTAACGCTGGCCACCGGGTAACCACGGGGATACAGCTGGCCCAAGCCGGTGCTTACCAAAAGGTCACCTTTCTGGATATCTGCGGTGTCGGGCACATACAAAAGCTTCAACCCACTGGATTGCCCCACTCCGGCTAACACTGCACGCACGCCGTTACGGTTTACTTGCACACTCATGGCGTGGCTGGCATCCGTAATCAGCAGCACCCGAGAGCTGAGAGGGCCGGCATCTACGACCTGACCGATCAGCCCCTGAGAATCGAGTACCGCTTGGCCCCGGGAAACGTTGTCTCCGGCTCCTATGTTGATCACAATTTCCTGGCGGTTCGGATCAGGATCCACGCCGATGATTTCCGCCACCAGCACATTGGCATCCAGATCCGCCGAGGAGTTGAGCAACTCTCGCAACCGCACATTTTCCGCTTCCAACACCGCCAGACGCTGCACCTTCTGCTCCAGAATCAAAGCCTGGCGCTGCAAGCGACGATTCTCGTCGAGCAGCGTGCCACGGCTTTGGGTCTGTTCGGAGAGCCATTCACCACTGTCCACCGGCAGATGAGCCAAATAATGAATAGGCGCTGTCAGGTAGCCCAGCGCATGACGCACCGGGGCAGCCCAAGGGGTACGCTGATCCAGCACCATCATGATGACAGCAAGGACCAGCGCGATAATGAGGCGGTAAGAGGGTTTGGCCGGGGCCACCATGGGAATTAACCCATGGCCAACATGTCAAAGCCTTGGCTGTCCATCAGCTCCAGCGCCTTGCCGCCACCACGGGCCACACAGGTCAACGGGTCATCGGCAACAATCACCGGCAAGCCGGTTTCTTCCGAGAGCAGACGGTCAATATCGCGCAATAAGGCGCCCCCACCGGTAATCACCAAACCACGCTCGGCTATATCCGAGGCCAGCTCAGGCGGAGAGGCTTCCAGTGCGTTCTTCACCGCATTGACGATGGCCGCCAGCGGCTCTTTCAGTGCTTCCAGAATTTCTTCGGAATTCAGGGTGAAACTGCGCGGCACCCCTTCCGCCAGGTTACGGCCACGCACATCAATTTCACGGATTTCAGCGCCCGGGTAGGCAGCACCGATTTCGTGCTTGATACGCTCAGCGGTGGACTCACCAATCAGAGAACCATATTCCTTGCGCACAAAAGCCACAATCGCCTCATCAAAGCGGTCGCCGCCGATACGCACAGATTCAGAATAGACCACACCATTAAGGGAAATCAGGGCGATTTCCGTAGTGCCACCACCGATATCCACCACCATGGAACCACGAGCCTCCTCTACCGGCAAGCCGGCACCGATGGCCGCCGCCATAGGCTCTTCGATCAAATACACATCACGGGCGCCCGCACCATAAGCGGAGTCTTGAATGGCACGACGTTCCACCTGGGTGGACTTGCACGGGACACAGACCAGCACGCGAGGTGCCGGCGGGAAAAACCCGGTGTCATGCACTTTCTTAATAAAGTACTGCAGCATCTTTTCGGTCACGTCGAAATCGGCGATAACGCCGTCTTTCATGGGCCGAATAGCGGTAATATTGCCTGGGGTACGCCCCAGCATACGCTTGGCGTCAGCGCCAACAGCCGCCACACTTTTCTGTGCACCATGGTGACGAATGGCAACCACGGAAGGCTCATCCAGTACGATGCCGCGGCCACGTACGTAAATAAGGGTGTTTGCGGTCCCCAAATCGATGGACAAATCGGTGGAGAACATCCCCCGAATACGCTTGATCATGGACATCCTGGCCAGTTTCCTGAACTTTTCACGAAAAAACGATGCCTGGCGGGAAGAAGCCGAGCATCTCATAAGATGGCGCAACTCTAGCAACGGCAAGGGCATTGGGCAAGCTAGCATCCTAGGAGGACAGTGGCTCCGGATAGTCGGTCTATGGTACTTTTTGCGCCTTTCAGCCTTTAGAGTCTGTTCGTAATCTATACGCAACCGCGCCGGCGTTCATTTTTTCGTCAGATCGGGTTTGCGAATATGCTGTGTAGTGGCCCTACATAAGCAGGCGCCAGCGCGGTCTGGCAGAAAAAGAGGCCTGGCCCTTCGGGTTGGTGCGCAAAATGGCCCATGCTGTGTTGTGAACCTTGAACCTGAGCGGTCACGGAGCCATTTTTGGCGACAACGCGGCTGCGTATAGTGTACCAACAAGCCCTTACCTCCCCTCTGCCCGCTCCCGGTGGGGGGATGCCTACGGAGAGAACCATGGCCATTGATTCCAAGGTGGTTGCCCAGGTGGCCCATCTGGCACGCTTGAAAGTGGACCCCCAGGACAGCGACGCCCTGTCCGACCGCCTGAATGACATCCTCGCGATGGTAGACCAGCTGCAGCAGGCCGACGTGGACGGCGTCGCCCCCATGGCCCACCCTCTCGACGTTACTCAACCTTTACGCGACGACGTAGTGACGGAACCCAATATCCGCGACAAGGCACTGGCCATTGCCCCGGCAGCTGAAAACGGCTGTTTCCTGGTTCCCCGGGTCATTGAATGACCATGACCGTTTAAAGGCGAAAGAAAGAACATGCATACCAAAACCCTGACCGAACTCAAGGCTGGCCTAGCCGCCGGGGATTTCTCCTCCCGCGAGTTGACCGAACACTTCTTGGCCCGCATCAAACAGTATGACGGCGAACTCAACAGCTTTGTCACCGTGACCGAGGAACAAGCACTGGCCCAAGCGGATGCCGCCGATGCAACCCTTGCCACTAACCGTGCATCCTCCTCAGTGAGCGGCCTGCTCACCGGCCTGCCCATCGCCCACAAGGATATTTTCTGCGCCGAGGGCGTGCGCACCAGCTGTGGCTCAAAAATGCTGGACAACTTTATTGCCCCCTACACCGCCACCGTGGTGGAAAAAATGGCGGCTGAAGGCGCCGTCATGCTGGGCAAGACCAACATGGACGAGTTCGCCATGGGCTCCTCCAATGAAACCAGTTACTACGGCCCAGTGAAAAACCCATGGGATCTAGAGCGGGTGCCTGGCGGCTCCTCCGGCGGCGCAGCCGCTTGCCTGGGCGCCCGCCTAGCGCCTGCTGCTACCGGCACCGACACCGGCGGCTCCATTCGCCAACCTGCGGCGCTGAATAACATCACCGGCCTCAAACCCACCTACGGGCGAGTCTCACGCTGGGGCATGATTGCCTTTGCTTCCAGCCTGGACCAAGCCGGCCCCATGGCCCAAAGCGCTGAAGACTGTGCGTTGATGCTGCAAGCCATGGCCGGCCACGATCACCGCGATTCCACCAGCCTCAACGAAAAGGTGGGCGATTATCTTGGCGCCCTTAAAGACGACATCCGCGGCCTGACCATTGGCATCCCGGAAGAGTTTTTCCCAGACACCCTGGATGGCGCTATCGCCGACAACAGCCGTGACGCGATCCGCGAACTGGAAAAACTCGGCGCAAAAGTAGTATCCGTCTCCTTACCCAGCATCAAGCTATCCGTACCGGCCTACTATGTGATTGCCCCGGCAGAAGCCAGTGCCAACCTTAGTCGTTTTGACGGTGTGCGTTTCGGCCATCGATGTGATGACCCACAGGATCTGGAAGACCTCTACAAGCGCTCTCGCTCAGAAGGGTTTGGTGATGAAGTAAAACGGCGCATCTTAGTCGGCGCCTACGCGCTGTCCGCTGGTTACTACGACGCATACTATCGCCGCGCCCAACAAGTGCGCCGTTTAATCCGTGACGACTTTGCCCGCGCCTTTGAAAAAGTAGATGTACTGATGGGACCCACAGCGCCTGAAACCGCCTTCAAGCTCGGAGCGAAGAAAGATGATCCGGTCAGCATGTACATGGCCGACGTGTTCACCATCGGCGTTAACTTAGCCGGCCTTCCTGCGCTGTCCATGCCCACGGGATTCATCAACGGCCTGCCCACCGGCACCCAGATCATCGGCAACTATTTCCGTGAAGGGCAAATTCTTAACGTGGCCCACAAATACCAGCAGGCCACAGACTGGCACAAACAAGCGCCAGCGTTTGGAGGTGCACAATGAGTTGGGAAATCGTCATCGGCCTGGAAGTCCACGTCCAGCTCAACACCGCCAGCAAACTATTTTCCGGGAGCAAATTATCCACCGGCGCAGAACCGAACACTCAAGCCTCATTGGTCGACCTGGGCCTGCCCGGCACTCTGCCAGTGGTGAACAGGGACGCGGTACGCAAGGCTGCTTTATTCGGCTTGGCCATTGATGCGGACATCTGCCGTCACAGCGTTTTTGAGCGGAAAAATTATTTTTATCCAGACCTGCCCAAAGGCTACCAGACCACGCAGTTGGCCGAGCCTGTTGTGGGTGCCGGCACCGTTGAAATTCAGCTTGAAAACGGTGACAAAAAAAGCGTTCGCATCCACCATGCGCACCTGGAAGAAGATGCAGGCAAGTCTTTACACGAAGACTTCCATGGCATGACGGGCATCGATCTAAACCGCGCCGGCACCCCGCTGATTGAAATCGTCAGCGAGCCGGACATGGCCAACGCGGAAGAAGCGGTGGCCTTTGCTCGCAAACTGCACGCCATTGTCACCTCCATCGGCATCTGCGATGGCGACATGTCCCAGGGCAACATGCGTTTTGATGTGAATATTTCCGTTCGCAAACCTGGCGAACCCCTGGGAACACGCACTGAAACCAAAAACCTCAATTCTTTCCGCTTCATGGAAAAGGCCATCGCCCTTGAAGTGGAACGGCAAATTGATGTTCTGGAAGACGGCGGAGAAATCGTTCAAGAAACCCGCCTATACAACGGCGACACGCATACCGCTCGCTCCATGCGCAGCAAGGAAGACGCCAATGACTATCGCTACTTCCCCTGCCCAGATCTGTTGCCAGTGGCCATTACCGATGCCGACATCGAAGAATTGAAAGCGGCCATGCCAGAGCTGCCTGATTCACGCAAAGCCCGTTTCACCAACGATTATCAGCTTTCTGAATACGATGCAGACCTGCTATCCGGCTCCATCGCTACTGCCGCTTTCTTTGAAGCGGCCGCTAAATCCGGCGGCGACGCCAAGCTTGCCGCCAACTGGGTGATGGGTGAGCTGGCCGCCAAGTTGAATGCCGAAGAAAGAGACATTGCCAGCAGCCCGGTTAGTGCCGAACAGCTAGGGCAACTGATCGCCCGCCTGAAAGACGGCACCATCAGTTCAAAAATCGCCAAACAGGTATTTGAGGCCTGCTGGACCGGTGAAGGTAATCCTGACGAGATTATCGAAGCCAAAGGCCTCAAACAGATGAGCGACACCGGCGAGCTGGAAAAAATAGTCGATGACATCATCGCCAACAATGCCGCTCAGGCAGACGACTACCGCAACTCTGATGATGCCAAGAAAAAGAAAAAAATCGGTTTCTTTGTGGGCCAGGCCATGAAAGCCACTCAAGGCAAAGCCAACCCGCAGCAATTAAATCAGTTACTGCGTGAAAAATTGCAATAGCGCCTAATGCCCGACGCACAAAGCTTTAGCATGAAGTGGCCGCCGTCGGGCATCAGGCATTTTCGAAGGAAAAACCATGACCGACCAGACTATTAACAACCGCGTGACCCTGGAAAAAAAAGAGGGCATCGCTTACGTCACTCTACGTCGGGCCGATAAATATAACGGTCTGGATTTTCCAATGATGGAAGCGCTGGTGAAAACCGCACGCCTGATTCGCAAGGACCGTGAATTGCGCGCCGTTATCCTCCAAGGCGAGGGGAAAGCTTTCTGTGCGGGGCTGGATTTCGGCACCGTCATGAAACAACCGGTAAAGCTACTTCGCAGCTTTACCAAATACGGCGTCAAAAAAACCAACCTGTTTCAGGACGTCTGCTGGTGCTGGCGCGAACTGCCGATTCCGGTGATTGCGGTACTCCACGGCTACTGCTACGGCGGAGGCATGCAGATCGCCCTGGCTGCAGATTTCCGTATCACTACGGCGGATTGTGAAATGTCCATCATGGAAATCAAATGGGGCATGATCCCCGACATGACAGGCACGGTAACCCTGCGCGAGTTGGTCCCCATGGATGTGGCCAAAGAGCTGACCATGACCGGACGGCTGTTTACCGGCGACGAAGCCAAAGCCATGAACCTGGTTACCCGTGTGGCGGCGGATCCACTAGAAGAAGCCGAAAAGCTGGCTCAAGCCATCATAGGGCGCTCCCCGGATGCCATCAGTGCCAGCAAGGCCCTGTTTCAGCAAAGCTGGAATGTACCGGAAGCCCAGGCGTTTGATGTGGAAAGCAAATTACAGTTCAAACTGCTGCGCAGCAAAAACCAGCGCCGCGCCATGCAAGCTAACATGAAAAAAGAAACGCCCCAATTCGGCCCCCGCGAACGCGATTACTGAACCGGTTCGAACGCACCGGGGTCCTTGTCCCGGCATCGTCCCTTTCCCTCATCGACCAGCCAAGCCGAGGAGCCACTCTTTCCTGGAGTCAAGTCGCCGCAAATAGACACTTCTGCCCCCCCTTCGGGTCTTCCAGATAGGCCGCCTTCCTTGAAAAGTGTGCCTCGATTGCGAACCCGTCTGAAAGACTGAACATGCAAGGGTTCCCTAAGACCCCTAGCCCTGTTTCCTCTCAATGTCTTGCGGCATACTCAATGAAGAAACCGGCCATTATTGAGGCAACGCATGATTTCTGTAGCCGAAGCCAGCGGCGGCTTTTCCGCACTGACCCGTCTGTACAAACGCCTCGTCGACGAACTGATTGGTCAGCTACCCCTGCAACCACAAATCCTGCCTCTGCCCCCCACTGACGACGCCCTGAAATACGGCATGCGCCGTGACACGACCTATGTGGTCAAAGGTGGCATGCTGGGCATGCGTTGTCAGGATCGCAAGCTGTTCACCTGGGATGAAGGCGATCTGATCCTCCCGGACACAGGCAATGATGAAATCACCTTTTATGCAGAAAGCTCAGTGCTGCTCGCGGCCTACCCCAACGTAGCGTTGGTGGATGCCATTCTTGCCGACGAACAGAGGGCGCAGCTCTGGACACGCATCCTCACCACCCAACAAGGCATGCTGACACGACTGCTGGCCGCCTACATTCCTGAAGAGCATCACGCCGCACCGGGCTTCGCTTATTTTGAGCCCGGCGATACCATTATTCGCCAGGGTGAGCCCGCCGATTATGTGTTTAGCCTGTTCGAAGGTAATGCAGAGGTGCTGGTGGATAGCGTGGTGGTTGGCCATGTCAGCGAGGGGGAGGTTGTTGGCGCTATTGCCCTGCTCACCCATTCACCGCGTAGCGCTACAGTACGGGCCAAAACCCGCTGCTCAGTAGTCAAAGTGCCCAAGCACCAGTTCAAGAATTTGATCCGAACCAACCCGGGCATGATCCACAGCTTGCTGACCGATATGGCCAGGCAGGTAACCTCATTGAATGGTCAGGTGGTGGAGCTGTCGGCCTGATCCGATAGCGTCCGCATCTAGGCAGCAAAGCACAACGTCAACCACTATCCAAGGAGGGCCGCTCACCATGAAACATCTCATTGGATGGGCATTTCTAATTGTTGTCATCATTCTGGTTCTGATTGGCTTCATGGCGGAAGAACCACCGATCATGGCCGAAGGCATGGAAGATACGCCAGCCGCCACGGACAACCAGCCCGGCAACTAACGCGCCGCGCAAACCGGGCATTGGGGGTCACGGGGAATCGCCACCTGACGCCAATCCAATGTCCGACCGTCGAACAAATGCAGCACCGATGCCACCGAGGCACCGGAGAGGGTTCGTATGGCCGCCAGCGCCTGCAAGGTGCCAACCATACCCACCACAGGCCCGAGAATCCCCGCCTCGCTACAGGCCAGATCTCCCTCTGTACCGGCACCATACACGCAGGCATAACAGGGGCTGTCTTCTGTGCGTAAATCGAACACCGCCAACTGACCATCCATGCGAATAGCAGCACCACTGATCAGCGGTGTGCGGTGCGCGACACAGGCACGGTTGATGGCCTGGCGAGTGGAAAAATTGTCAGTGCAGTCCAACACCAGGGTAGCGTCAGCAACAGCCTCATCCAGCCACGCATCATCCACCCGCACCACAGCGGAACGAATATCCACATCCGCATTCAGTCGTTGCAATTGATCGCGCAGGGCTTCCGCCTTGGCCTGATTCAGCTGGTCACCCCGAAACGCCACCTGTCGATGCAGGTTGCCTAACTCTACCCGGTCGTCATCCGCTAGCACTAGCTGCCCCACCCCTGCACCCGCCAAATACAACGCAGCAGGATTGGCCAGGCCACCACAACCCACCATCAATATCCGTGCCTTGCTCAGGGCTTCTTGCCCAGGCAAATCGAATTCTTCCACCATCAACTGGCGGCTGTAGCGAAGCAGCTGGTCATCATTGAGCATAGTCATCTCCCTGGCGCTCAAAGGTGTGGGATTCTATGGTACAGCTTGCTGCACTTCGTGCACCCCATAGATCGATTCCTGGCTTTGCGGTGCAAATGTTCAACTCTTGGACCCAGCGACCCATTGCTTGCCTAACGTTACCCGATCATTTCCGCCCAGATCCTGCGCTGTACGCACCTGCTCAAAGCCGATGCCGGCCAACAAGGCGCGTACCGCCTCGCCCTGCTCAAAGCCATGCTCCAACAACAGCCAACCACCCGCAATCAGCTTGCCTGCCGCTTGCTGCGCAATGGTGATCAGATCCGCCAATCCCTGATCGCCAGCCACCAGGGCCGAGCGAGGCTCGAAGCGCACATCGCCTTGCGCCAAATGGACGTCGCTATCTTCAATGTAAGGAGGGTTGCTAACGACAAGGTCAAAAAAACCATCACAGGGGGTCAGCCAACTGCCTTGCAGGCAGCGCACTGTAGCCCCCAACTGGCGGGCATTTGCCGCTGCCACTTGCAGCGCCGCTGCGCTATTATCCACCAGGGTCACCTGCCAAGCCGGCCGCTCCAAAGCGAGGGTAATACCGATAGCACCGGTACCGGTTCCCAAATCCACAACCCGTGCGTTGGCAGGCAGTGCCAGCGCAAGCACCTGCTCCACCAAGGTTTCAGTATCGGGGCGTGGAATCAGGGTATCGGCGGTTACACTAAACGGGCGGCCAAAAAACTCCCGCTCTCCACTCAGGTGGGCCACAGGCTCACCCTGCTCACGGCGAGCCAGCAGGGCTTCAAACGTCGCCTGCTGAGCCCTGGTCAGTTCCCGCTCCGGCCAGGTAAACAGCCATGTGCGGGATTGCTCCAGCACATGGCAAAGCAACACCTGGGCATCCAGCGCTGCGCAAGGGGATGACGCCAACCGATGGCGAGCCTGGCGCAGGGCGTCATCGATGCGCACGGATTACTGCTCGCCCAAGGCCGCTAGCTGATCCGCCTGATACTCCGCCAGCAGCGCACCCACCACTTCATCCAAGTCTCCTTCCACGATTTCATTTAACCGGTAAAGGGTAAGATTAATGCGGTGATCAGTGACTCGTCCCTGAGGATAGTTATAGGTCCGGATACGCTCTGAACGATCGCCGGACCCGACGAGGGATTTACGCTCCGCAGCCTGCTCGGCATGGGCCGCATTCTGCTGCGCGTCATACAGCTTAGCGCTCAGCAGGCTCATAGCCCGAGCCTTGTTTTTGTGCTGGCTACGCTCATCCTGGCACTCCACCACCACCCCGGTGGGCAAGTGAGTAATGCGCACGGCCGAATCCGTGGTGTTAACGTGCTGACCGCCGGCGCCGGAGGAACGATAGGTATCAATACGCAGGTCTTCAGTGCGAATCTTGATATCCCCCAGGTCTTCCGCTTCAGCCATAATCGCCACTGTGCAGGCGGAGGTATGAATACGCCCCTGGGATTCCGTGGCCGGCACCCGTTGCACCCGGTGGGCCCCGGATTCAAATTTCATCCGCGAATAGACGCCATCGCCAATCACCCGTGCGATCACTTCCTTATAGCCACCATGCTCGCCCTCACTGGCGCTCACCATTTCCACTTTCCAACCCCGGTGGTCCGCATACTTGGAGTACATGCGGAACAGGTCCCCGGCAAAAATGGCCGCTTCGTCTCCCCCCGTCCCGGCGCGAACTTCAAGAAACACATTGGCGCCATCGCGGGGATCCTTCGGTAGCATCAGCTTTTGCAGCTCTGCCGCTAACGCCTCCATGCGCTCCTGGGCATCACGGGCTTCTTCCGCACCCATCTCACGCATATCCGCGTCGCTGTCGTCCTGCATCGCTTTAGCCGCACCATGATCTTCCACGGCGTGCAGGTATTGGCGATAACACTTCACCACCGGATCAATTTCAGCGTATTCCCGGGACAGGTCACGGAACTGGTTCTGGTTGCTGATTACATCCGGATCGGACAACAACCCCGCCAACTCTTCAAACCGGTCTGCAAGCTTATCCAGCTTGCCTTGTAATGACGCTTTCATAAATTCACTTCCATGCTTCACGCAAATACGCCGCCCGGCGGGCGCACGCAAAAATTCGATACATCCGGAGAGTCGTTTGCGCTACGACTGGTCGTCGTCGAGCAGCAACTCACGAGCTAACAGCAGGGCTTCGGCACGGCCATCTGCGGCCATTTTGCGCAGAGTCACGCTGGGGGAATGCAGCCATTTATTCACTAGCGAATGCTGGTACCTGCGCAGCACCTGCTCCGCATCGCCGCCATTGCGCAATTGGTGTAATGCTTTTTCCAGCTCGCTTTCCGCCAGGGCAGTGTGCTGCTCACGGTAATCGCGCAGCACCTTAACCGCATCCTGCTCACGACGCTGGCGACGATGACGCACGATGGCATCTCGAATCAGCTCGGAGGCCTCCTGGGCCGCCTGCTGACGAGAACGGACATTTTCCTGAATCGCTTCTTGTAGATGATCCACCGTATACAGGTAAACATCATCCAGCTCACCCACTTCCGGTTCGATATCCCGTGGCACGGCAATATCCACCATGAACATGGGCCGGTGACGGCGTTTTTTCAGCGCCCGCTCCACCATACCCTTGCCCATAATCGGCAACGGCGCGGCGGTACAGGAAATCAGAATATCGGCACGCTCCAGCGCCACCGGCAATTCTTCCAGGCTGATGCCACGCCCCCCCACGGCGGCGGCCAACTCCGAGGCTCGCTCCTGAGTGCGGTTAGCAATGGTAATTTCCTGAACCTGCTGCTCACTCAAGTGACGCGCTACCAGCTCAATCATTTCACCGGCCCCAATCAGCAGCGCTCGGCTTTTTTTCAGGTCAGCAAAAATGTGACGCGCAAACGAAACTGCCGCATAGGCCACAGACACCGGGTTAGCACCGATACCGGTTTCCGTACGGATCCGCTTGGCGACTGAAAACACTTCCTGAAAAAGACGTGACAACTCGCCGTTGAGCAACCCGGCCTCGTGGGCCCGCGCATAGGCTTCACGCATCTGGCCAAGGATCTGTGGCTCGCCCAGCACCAGTGAATCCAGCCCGCCGGCCACGCGCATCATATGCTCCAGCGCCTGCTCACCGGTATGCTGATACAGCACCGTGGAGAGTCGCTCGGCAGACAGATTACGGCTGGAGGCCAGCCATTGGCCAAAATTCGGCGAATCTTCGTCGGTGAGACAATACAGCTCGGTACGGTTACAGGTAGACAGCAATGCCGCTTCCCGCACCCCCGGCATCTCACGCAAGCTGGCCAGCGCCGCTTCCGCCTGCTGCGGTGAAAACGCCAGGCGTTCGCGTAGCTCCACATCCGCAGTGGTGTGATTTACGCCGACAGCGACTAAATTCATAATTTCCTGTGCCCGACATTGACAGCGGGCGATCGTACCCGGTCAGCCCGAAACCCCGGAAAGCCGGGGCGCAAGGGTGTGGCATTTTGCGCGAAAGCGCCCTTCAAAACAATGTCACGACCGATAGCAAAGGCGTATCGCTCCCACCAACAACGTCGCGGTTTGGGCAATGGCCAATCGCTGTGCCATGATAGCCGAAACAGAAAACAGGCATACCGACCTTAATGACGCGCTTCCCAATTCTGCCACTCTGCTGCGCCCTTCTGATCCACGGCTGCGCCAGCCAGACCATCACCCCTGCCGCCGAACCGCAACTTCCCGCGCCAACGGCCAGTGCCCCCGATTACGACAGTGAAACGCTGTCTGACTTGCTGGTGGCAGAAGTCGCCGCCCAGCGTCAGTCACTGGGTGTCACCCTCGGCTATTACAGTCGAGCTGCCGAGAGCACGCGCGACCCGAAGGTAATCAGTCAGGCGGCTCAGCTGGCCCATTACCTGGAAGACCCGCTACAGGCACTGGCCATGAGCGAACTCTGGCTGGAGACGTCGCCACACAACGAAGACGCCCTGCAAGTGGCCATCCTGTCCGAAATTCGCCTTGGCAATACCGCAACGGCCACCCGTTATCTGGATCAGCTGCTCAGCGTCCACGGCGAAGATGCCCTGGGCCGATTGGTCAACCAGGCCCGCGGACTGGGTGCGCAAGGAAACTTGCAGCTAGTGGAAGCGCTGGCCCAGCTAACCCAGCGCTACCCGGATCAGGCTCCACTGTGGTATGCACGTGCTCTGTGGCTGGAACATGAAGAGCAACCTCAGCCCGCCCTGGAGGCCACCGAGCGCACCCTCAAACTGATGCCGCGCCATGAAGATGCACTGTTGCTCAAGGCACAGCTCCTTTACGAAACAGGAGACCAGGAAAAAGCTCTGCGCCACCTAAAGAAACTGGTACGCAAGTACCCTCAGGCACGACGCCCACGCATCGCCTATGTACGCATGCTACTAACATCCGGCGAGCTGGAAGCCGCCGAAAAGCAGCTCACCATTATGGCTGAGCAAAATCCTTTAGACCTGGATCTGCGCTTTTCTCTGGCTTTGCTGGCCTTGGAAGCCGGCGCCAGCAACACTGCTCAGACTCATCTCAACGCTCTGCTCGCCCAGAATTACCGACCCGACGAGATCCACCTGTACCTGGCCCAAGCCGCCGAGCAGGAACTGGACCTGGACACCGCCGTGGGGCATTACCTGAAAGTAGGCGGCCCCCAGGCTATCCGCGCTCGGGTGCAGGCTGCCCAGCTTCTCTACCAGCAAGGCAATACCAGCCAAGGCCACGCGCTAATGCATAACCTGGCTCAGCAGCAGCCAGAACTGCAAGACAGCCTAATCATTACCGAAGCGGAAATGCGCAGCAATAACGGCGATCCATTAGGCGCCATCGCCCTGATCAATGATGCCCTGCGCGACCAGCCCGACAACACCGAGCTCCTCTACAGCCGTGCCATGGCCGCCGAAAAAGTGGGCGACATGGCCCAGCTGGAAAAGGACCTGAAGCGTATTATCATTCTGAATCCGAAGGATGCCAGCGCCCTCAATGCTCTGGGTTATACCCTGGGCAACCGCACTGACCGGCTAGACGAAGCGTATCAGTACGTGGCCAAGGCACTGGAGCTGCGCCCGGAAGATCCAGCCATTCTCGACTCTATGGGCTGGGTGCTCTACAAACGCGGCGAACCGGATGCCGCCCGGGACTACCTGCGCCGGGCCTACGAAAAATTCCCCGACCCGGAAGTGGCCGCCCACTACGGTGAAGTCCTGTGGGTATTGGGTGCACAAAATCAAGCCCGCCAGGTTTGGCGCGCCGCCTTGGAAAGCGACCCCGACGCCCCCCATATCCGTGAAGTCATGGAAAAACTCGGAGCCCGCCTGTGACACTGAGCCTTGCCCGTATTATTGGCCTTACGCTAACCACCCTAATCCTGGGTGCCTGCCAGCTACGCCCCACCACCACGGCCCAGTTCGACCATCCAAGCCAGATCCAACAATGGCAGATGCAGGGCAAGTTGGGTTACCGCACCATCAATGACGGCGGCAGCGCCACCTTTGACTGGCACCAGCAACCGCAGCGGGGCAATATTCACTTCTCCGGCCCGCTGGGTTTTGGTAGCGCCGATTTACACTGGGACAGCGGCCGCGCGGAACTGATCACCGCCAAGGAAACCTACCAAGCCCGTAGCCCCGGCGAGCTGGCCTGGCATCTCACCGGCTTCTGGCTGCCCGTATCCGCCTTGCAGTACTGGGCTCGCGGCCTGCCTTGGCCCGGCGCACCCTCTGAAGCCGGGTACGACGATCAGCAACGCCTGATCACCCTTGAACAGCTGGGGTGGTCGCTTACCTTCGACCGTTACGAGCCCACCGCCGGCATCACCCTGCCCTACAGAATCAAAGCCCAGCAGAAAAGCAATCGCTTTACTTTGCTGATTAAAGATTGGCAGCCAGCCGGCGGCGCCCAGTGACACTAACGTTACCCGCTCCCGCCAAGCTCAATCTGTTCCTGCACATCACCGGCCGCCGTGAAGACGGCTATCACCAGCTGCAGACCGTCTTCGCCCTGCTCGACCATGGCGATACCTTGAGCTTCTCCCCGGCGGACACCCTGTCACTACAATGCCATCAGGAAGGTGGCACCAGCGACCTGCCCATGGACGACAGCAACCTGATTTTGCAGGCTGCTCGGGCGCTGCAAGCCCGCACCGGCAGCTCAAAAGGCGCCGCCATCACCCTAACCAAGCGCCTGCCCATGGGCGGCGGCGTGGGCGGAGGCTCCTCCGACGCGGCTACCGCCTTGCTGGGCCTGAATGCATTTTGGGCCCTGGGCCTCACTCTGCAGGAGCTGGCTCACATCGGCTTGACATTAGGCGCTGACGTGCCCGTTTTTGTGTTTGGCAAAAGCGCCTGGGCAGAAGGAGTCGGCGAGCAAATAACCCCCGTTATTTTGCCAAATAACGTTTTTTTGGTCGTTCACCCCGGAATTCATGTGTCAACTGCTCGAATTTTCGGCGACCGGCAATTGACAAGGGATACACCCATCAGTAAATTACCGGCCTCGCTTGAGGCGGTGCTGACCCGCGACTTTCACAACGACTGTGAAGCGGTAGCAACCCGGCATTTTCCTGAAATCGGAAAAACGCTGGACTGGCTCAAGCAACATACGGGCAATGCTCGTATGACCGGCACAGGCGCTTGCTGTTTTTCTCGTCTGACCGGATTGCAACAGGGGCAGCAATTGCTGCAACAGTTGCCACAACACTGGACAGGTTTCGTCGCTCGAAGCTGTAACACTTCCCCTCTCCACCAGATTCTGGGAGAGACACTGGCGAAGTTTCGAGAGACAAAGAATTCAGGCAAACCCGCTTAAGCGGGCCTGAGACCGAGTGTTGGGGTATAGCCAAGTTGGTAAGGCAGCGGGTTTTGATCCCGTTATTCCCAGGTTCGAGTCCTGGTACCCCAGCCATTTTCTTCTGAGGAACCTCTTACCCTTCCCCTTAGTGGTTCCCAAATTCACGACGCAAGACCCCAGGGGGCGCCAGTGTCCAAGCTCGTCGTTTTCACCGGTAACGCAAATCCCGAACTGGCCAAAGCCATGGTCAAGCACCTGAACCTGCCTATCGGTAACGCCGATGTGGGCACCTTCAGTGATGGCGAAGTGGCCGTGGAAATCCAGGAAAACGTGCGCGGCAAAGATGTTTTTATCGTGCAATCCACCTGCAACCCGACCAACAACAATATTATGGAGTTGCTGGTCATGGCCGACGCCCTTCGTCGCTCCTCGGCAGGCCGTATCACCGCTGTTGTCCCCTACTTTGGGTATGCCCGCCAGGATCGCCGCGTGCGCTCCGCTCGGGTGCCCATTACCGCCAAAGTCGTCGCCGACATGATTACCGCTGTGGGGATTGATCGCGTCGTCACCGTTGACCTCCACGCCGACCAAATCCAGGGCTTCTTCGATATCCCGGTGGACAACGTCTACGCCACCCCGCTGATCGTGGCGGATATCGAACGCCAAAGCCATGATGACCTGATGGTGGTTTCCCCGGATGTGGGCGGTGTGGTCCGGGCGCGCGCCCTAGCCAAGCAACTCAATGATGCCGACCTGGCCATCATCGACAAGCGTCGCCCCAAAGCCAATGTTTCTCAGGTCATGCATATCATCGGTGAAGTGGAAGGCCGCACCTGCGTGCTAGTGGACGACATGGTCGACACCGCGGGTACGCTATGCAAAGCGGCCGACGCTCTGAAAGAACACGGCGCCGCCAAAGTCTACGCTTACATCACTCACCCGATTCTGTCCGGCCCGGCCATCGACAACATTGCCAATAGCTCTCTGGATCAACTGGTAGTCACCGACACCATTCCATTGTCGGATGCGGGCCGCGCCTGCAACAATATCCGCGTTCTCAGCCTCGCGCCCATGCTCGCCGAAACCGTACGTCGAGTGAACAATGAAGAGTCCCTGAGCGCAATGTTCGACCGGCTGGAGCTGGTATAAAACGCCAGAGAACAACAGCCTGATGCCTGCCCCAGAAACCCGCTTCTCAAGCGGGTTTTGTTTTTTATGCCCTCTTGCTACCAGCATCTGGCGTCTGGCGTACTTTTCCTGCATAATCGCGCCCCCGCGGAATACTCCGTGGCTTTATATCAACCTCTCTGGCCGACCTGGTCGCGGGAAGCCCGAGAGCATACTGGAGACATACCATGTCCAATGAATTCCTGCTGAATGCAGAAAGCCGCAGCGATACAGGGAAAGGTGCGAGCCGCCGCCTGCGTCGTCTGCAAGAACGTGTTCCTGGCATCCTCTACGGTGGCGAAGCCGAGCCGCAGATGATCAGCGTTGAACTGCGCGAGCTGAAAAAAGCCCTGGAAAATGAAGCGTTCTACAGCCACATTCTCATCCTCAAGTTGGACGGCGTTGATGTTCAGGCCGTACTGCGTGACATGCAGCGTCATCCGGCCAAGGGGCACCCGCTACACGTGGATCTGCTGCGCGTCGACAAGACCCACAAGATCACCATGAACGTGCCTCTGCACTTCACCAACGAAGAAAGCTCCATTGGCGTGAAGAAGCAAGGCGGCGAGATCCAGCACAACTTCGCAGAAGTGGAAGTGAGCTGTCTGCCCCAGGACCTGCCTGAGTTCATCGAAGTGGACATGGCTAACACTGAACTGGACTCCGTCGTTCACCTTTCCGATCTGAAACTCCCGAAAGGCGTGGAACTGACCCAGCTCGCACTGGGCGAAGACCACGACCAGCCGGTAGCGGCGGTTCACCAACCTAAAGTGCGTGCGTCCTCCGATGACGACGACGCCGCCGAAGGCGAAGAAGCCGCAAGCGAGGAATAAGACCCACCGTGGCGGATCCTGTTCGACTGATCGTAGGCCTGGGCAACCCGGGCCGCGAATATGAAGACACCCGCCACAACGCTGGCGTCTGGTATGTGGACGCTTTGGCTCGACGTCAGGGCGTCTTCCTTACCGAAGACAAGAAATATTTCGGCCTCACCGCCACCTTTTCCTTTGAAGGCGAAACAATTCGCCTGCTGGTACCGACCACCTTCATGAACCGCAGTGGTCAGGCCACCGCCGCTCTGGCGAATTTCTTCAAGATCCCCGTTACGCAGATACTGGTTGCTCACGACGAGCTCGACCTGCCCCCCGGCTGCGCCCGCTTCAAGCAAGGCGGCGGCCACGGCGGACACAATGGTCTGCGCGACATCATCAGCCGGCATGGCAACAGCCGTGATTTTTACCGCCTGCGTCTGGGCATCGGCCACCCTGGCTCTGCAGACCGGGTTACCCCCCATGTGCTGAGCAAGCCCTCCAAAGCCGATCGAGACCTGATCGAACGCGCCATCGACGAAGCTGTCCACTACACCGCTGATATGCTTCGCGGCGACCTGGATGGCGCCATGAACCAGCTCAATGGCTTCAAGGCATAAAAGCAGCTACAAGCCTCAAGTCGTCGAGCAATCCTGATACCACAGACCCGCACCCGCACTCTGCCTGCAACTTGTTGCTTTAAACCAAGAAAAGTAGCACTCACACCGCGGCTTGTAGCTTGTCGCTTGCCGCTCATGTAGCATTGCGACCTCGAAAAATGGAGGTCTGTCATGGGTTTCAAATGCGGTATCGTCGGTCTGCCCAACGTGGGCAAATCCACCTTGTTCAACGCGCTCACCAAAGCGGGTATTGATGCCGAGAACTTTCCGTTCTGCACCATTGAACCCAACACCGGTGTGGTTCCAGTACCGGACCCCCGCCTGGACAAGCTGTCCGCCATCGTCAGCCCGGAACGGGTGATGCCCGCCACCATGGAATTTGTCGACATCGCAGGGCTGGTAGCCGGGGCTTCCAAAGGCGAAGGCCTGGGCAACAAGTTCCTGGCCAACATCCGTGAAACTGACGCCATCGCCCACGTGGTGCGCTGCTTCGACGATGAAAACGTCATCCACGTATCGGGCAAGGTATCCCCACTGGACGATATCGACGTGATCAATACCGAGCTGGCCCTCGCCGATCTGGATACTGTGGAAAAAGCACACTTCCGCGCCACCAAGGCGGCCAAAGGTCAGGACAAAGACGCCAAAGGCCTGCTGCCGGTCCTGGACAAGGTACTGCCCGCCCTTAGCGAAGGCGACCCGGCCCGTTCCGTGGAGCTCACAGACGATGAGCGCAAGGCAATTAAAAGCCTTAACCTGCTGACGCTGAAGCCTACCATGTACATTGCCAACGTGGACGAAGGGGGCTTTGAGGACAACGCCTTGCTGGACGCCGTACGCGAGCTGGCCGAGAAAGAAAATTCCTCCATTGTGCCTATCTGCGCCAAGATTGAATCGGAAATTGCTGAGCTGGACGATGAAGAAAAAGCCGACTTCCTTGCCGACCTGGGCATGGAAGAGCCGGGCCTGAATCGAGTCATTCGCGCCGGCTTTGATTTGCTCGGCCTGCAGACCTACTTCACCGCCGGCGTTAAAGAAGTGCGCGCCTGGACCGTGCGCGTTGGAGCCACCGCGCCCCAGGCCGCAGGCGTGATCCACACGGATTTCGAGAAAGGCTTCATCCGTGCCGAAGTCACCGGCTACGAAGACTATATCGCCAACAATGGCGAACAAGGCGCCAAGGAAGCCGGTAAATGGCGCCTTGAAGGCAAGGAATACATCGTCAAAGACGGCGACGTGGTGCATTTCCGGTTCAACGTTTAAAGTGACATGCTCCTGGCCACAAAAAAAGCCGCGCCCAAATTTTGGACGCGGCTTTTTTGTTCTACTCAAGCCAAAACTCATTCGCGTTTCAGCTTTACACTTTTAATGGTTTGAATAGTGAACGGATTCTAATCCGTGCCGCCCGCGTTCACCGGTTCAAAGTCTTCACTATTCAACTCCGGCAGTTTCTCATCGCAACCCTGAATGCCCTGCTTCTTCAGGTTGGTGCAAACCCGATCCAGCTTGTTGTCCACCGCATGCATGTGATCCAGCAACAGATGGATCGCTTCGGCCACCGGGTCCGGCATATCGTTGCTGACCCCGTAGGCCTGGAAACCAATTTTCTCGGCCATTTCCTGGCGGGTTTTTTCTTTCTCGGTCAACGGATGACTAATGACCCGGCCTGGAATGCCCACTACCGTGGCGCCTTCTGGCACTTCCTTGGTGACCACAGAGTTGGAGCCAATCTTGGCATTCTTGTGCACGGTAAACGGGCCTAACACTTTCGCTCCCGCGCCGACAACCACACCATCCTCCAGGGTAGGGTGGCGTTTGCCTTTGCTCCAACTGGTACCACCCAGGGTCACGCCATGATAAAGCGTCACGTCATCACCGATCTCCGCGGTTTCGCCAATGACCACCCCCATGCCGTGGTCGATAAAGAAACGGCGGCCAATTTTAGCGCCGGGGTGGATTTCAATGCCGGTCAGCCAACGTGCAAAAGTGGAGAGCAAGCGCGCTAGCTGCTTAAAATTGCGGGTCCACAAGCCATTCGCCAGGCGATGAAAAAGCACCGCGTGCAAGCCAGGATAATTCAGCAGCACCTCCAGCGTATTGCGTGCCGCCGGGTCCCGGTGAAAGACCGAACGAATGTCCTCGCGCACTTGATTCAACATAACTACCTCATTTTGAAACCTAGGGCCAAGGCCCGTTAGGATGACACCAGTGGCCGTTTGCTACGGCCTATCGGCCTTCATCACGCTGCATTTTTTTCTCCAGCGCCACCAATACGCCGCGCAAAATACTCATTTCCATTTTGTCCGGGCGGGCGCGCATAAACAAACGACGCATGCGTGTCATTACTTGACCAGGCTGTTGCGGATTTAAAAAACCACTCTGTGCCATCACCTTCTCCAAATGATCGAGAAAACCAGAGACCGCTTCATTGGTGGCCGGCGGTTCATCCCAGAACATTTCTGGCAGTGGCATCACTTCACGGCGGGAGCGAGATTCCTGCAACTCGAAATCATCTCCCAACAACGCTAGACGCAACTCGTAACTGATTAATTGAACCGCCGACGCCACATTCAAGACCCCATATTCAGGATTGGTGGGGACACTCACGTGGAGATTGCAGCGGCGCAGTTCGTCGTTGGTCAGCCCCCGGTCCTCACGACCGAACAACACTGCAATGCGGGTATCCTGCGGCGCATTGGCCAAATCGTGGGAGAGCTGCGCGGCCAACTGGCGCGGCGTCAGGCAAGGCCAGGGAATACGACGCTGACGGGCGCTAGTGCCGATCACCAGGGTGGCGCCTTCCAGCGCCTCATCCACGCTGTTGCACACTTGCGCCGCCTCCAGCACGTCCCCGGCACCGGAGGCACGGGCGGTGGCTTCCACGCTGGGATAGGACTGTGGCTGCACCAACCGCAGGTCCGACAGGCCCATGGTTTTCATAGCCCGGGCAGCCGCGCCGATATTGCCGGGGTGGGAGGTTTCCACCATCACGATGCGCACATTTTCCAACATGGGAGGCCTCTCATTAAAAAAGGCGCTAATCTTAACACGGCGGCTGCCCTGATCGCGCGGGCTCTGCTACAATCCGCGCCCCGGAACGGGAACCTTGAGTCTCCCCGCCCCGCGCTCTTTAAAACCGTTACGCCACACGTCATATTGAGGATAGATGCCATGCATGCGCCGCAAGTGAATATCGCCCTGCGAGCCGCCCGTCAGGCGGGTACTCTGATTCGTAGAGCTGCCGAAAGCAGTGATCCCTTATCAGTTACCCAAAAAGGCATGAACGACTTCGTTACCGAAGTGGATCGTGCTGCAGAAGCACGCATCATCGATGTGATCCGCAAGGCCTACCCGGACCACAGCATTCTGGCTGAAGAATCCGGTGTTCTCGAAGGCAGTGGCGACGGCAAAGACTACCAGTGGATCATCGACCCACTGGACGGCACGACCAACTTCATTCATGGCTTCCCGCAATATTGCGTCTCCATTGCCCTTAAATACAAAGGCAAAATGGAGCATGCAGTGATCTACGATCCTAACCGCGACGAAGAGTTCACCGCCAGCCGCGGCCGTGGCGCCGCCCTCAACGGCCGCCGCATCCGCTGCACCAACCGAGCAGGATTGGAAGGTTGCCTGATTGGCACCGGCTTCCCGTTCCGTAAAGACCAGGCGCCGCATATGGATGCCTATCTAGGCATGTTCGCCGATGTGGCCGCGGCCACCGCCGGCTTGCGTCGCCCCGGTTCTGCAGCACTGGATCTGGCTTGGCTGGCCGCCGGTCGATTGGATGGTTTCTTTGAATTCGGCCTGGCCGAATGGGACATAGCCGCCGGGATATTGTTAATTACCGAGGCAGGTGGTTTGGTGGGCGACCTGAGCGGTGGGCATAAATACCTGGAAAGCGGTGGCATCGTCGCCGGCAGTCCAAAGGTCTTCAAGGGGCTGCTACAAAAAATCAAACCGCACCTGACGGAAACGCTGAAACGCTGAAACAAGTCCAAGCTACAACGCGGCTCCAGCACAGCTTGAGTCGCGCCTCATTATCCGCCCCCCCAACCTCCGAATCGCGGCTCCATCCCATCACGCATAGCCAACTTTCCTCGTGTTGCAGCTTGGCGCTAAACACTTATTGCTGCTTTTTTCCTTAGATCCCAAACCAATTTTTTCATTTCCGCATGGACATCTCGGCATGCTTTGCTAGCGTGGTAAGCACAATAGTTCAGCAAAGAGGTGCTTCATGACAACGGTTTCTCTCACTGATAACGGCCTATTTCGCCAGCAGTGCTACATCAATGGCCAATGGTGCGATGCGGATGACGGCGCCACCTTTGCAGTCGACAACCCGGCAAGCGGGGAAGACATCGGCACATCGCCTCGTATGGGCGAGGCGGAAACCCGCCGCGCCATTGACGCCGCCCACCAGGCTTTTCCTGGCTGGCGCGATAAAACCGCCGCTGAACGGGCCAATTTGCTGATGGCCTGGCACGACCTGATGATGGAACACCAAGATGATCTGGGTCGGCTGATGACCTTGGAACAGGGCAAACCGCTGCCCGAAGCCAAAGGCGAAATAGCCTACTCCGCCTCTTTCCTGAAATGGTTTGCCGAAGAAGCCCGCCGAGCCTACGGCGATACTATTCCGGCTTCCAAGCCCGGACAGCAAATTATAGTCATCAAACAACCCATTGGGGTCACCGCTGCAATCACCCCTTGGAATTTCCCTTCTTCCATGATTACCCGCAAAGCCGGCGCCGCACTGGCTGCAGGCTGCACCATGGTGGTCAAACCGGCCAGCGCCACCCCTTATTCGGCTCTGGCACTGGCTGAACTTGCCGCACGCGCGGGCATCCCCGCGGGTGTCTTCAATGTTATCACCGGCAGTGCCAGCGCCATCTCCACCGCCATCACCGATTCTCCCATTGTCCGCAAACTCAGCTTTACCGGCTCCACCGAAGTGGGCAGCCAGCTGATGGCTCAGTGCGCCAAACATATCCAGAAAGTCTCACTGGAGTTGGGCGGCAACGCTCCCTTCCTCGTATTTGATGACGCCAACCTGGATAAAACTGTTGAAGGCGCCATGGCCAGCAAGTTCCGCAACACTGGCCAGACCTGCGTCTGCGTGAACCGCTTTCTGGTCCAAGAAAGCATCCACGATGCCTTTGTGGAAAAATTTAAGGTGGCCATCGAAGCCATGAAAGTCGGCGACGGCTTTGATGAAGGCGTTTCTCAAGCCGCATTGATCAACCGCGGCGCCTCCGACAAGGTGATGGAGCACTTGGAAGATGCTCTGAGTAAAGGCGCCAAGGTGATCACTGGTGGCCAGCGCCATGAACGCGGCGGCAACTACGTACAGCCCACCCTGATTACCAATGTCTCCACCGATGCCCAGCTCTGCCAAGATGAAACGTTCGGGCCGCTGGCAGCCATCATTCCTTTTAAAACCGAAGAAGAAGCCCTGCGCATTGCCAACGACACCCCCTATGGGCTGGCTGCGTACTTCTACAGTGACAATATCCACCGCTGCTGGCGCGTCGCCGAAGCGCTGGAAAGCGGCATGGTCGGCGTTAACGAAGGCCTGATCTCCAACGCCACCGCGCCGTTTGGCGGAGTCAAGGAATCCGGACTCGGTCGCGAAGGCTCCCACCAGGGCATGGAAGAGTATCTGGAAACAAAATATCTGTGCATGGGAAGCTAAATACAGCGACGCGCGACAACGCGAGGTAAATGAAGCATCAATCTGGTAGGCATGGGCCCGGACTTTACCGTACTGGTCGCGCTCAGTGATCTGGCATTGCTCATACCTGCCCCCGTGTTGCAGCTTGAAGCATGAATAGGAGTTAAGGATGACGAAACGGCTAAACATCGCCCTGCTCCCCGGCGACGGCATCGGCCCTGAAGTTATGGCCGTAGCCGAACACGCTCTAACCCTGCTGATTGATCGCTTTAAGTTACCGTTGACCTACACCTCCTTTCCTTGGCCCTCCCACGCTTGGCACCAACAGCACGGGCAGATGATGCCGGAAGACGGCGTAAAGCAGCTTCGAAGTTTTGATGCCATTATACTCGGTGCTCTGGGCGACCCCGGGCCGCTAGACGACCCGGATCGTTTTGTACTCCCCGACAGTATTTCCCTGTCACCGCTGCTCACCTTGCGCAAACAACTGGACCTGTGGGCCTGTGAGCGCCCCGCCCGCTGGCAACCCGGTGCTCCCCAATATCTCAGCGACCCGCGCGCCAACGATGTAGACATGCTGGTGATTCGCGAAAACAGCGAAGGCGAATACAGTAATCAGGGCGGTCGTCTGCGAGCCGGCACTCCTCAGGAGGTGGCCACCCAAGTGGAAGTGTTCACCGCCTCTGCTACCGAACGATTGATTCGCCATGCCTTCGAACGGGCTCGCCAGCGGGCCAAGCAACGCCCCATTCCTCGGCATTTCAAAGATGAAAAGTCCGCCCAGGTATGTTTGATCACCAAACGCAATGCCCAACCATTCTGGGGCGACCTGTACACCGAAACCTTCCTACGCTTGGCTCGGGAATACCCCGATGTGGACACCCACCATGAGCTGGTGGATGCCGCCTGCATGAAATTCGTGCAATGCCCTTGGCGTTTTGATGTGGTGGTGGCCAGCAACCTGCATGGAGATATTCTCACCGACCTGGCCGCGGTACTCTGTGGTGGCCCGGGACTAGCGCCGTCCGCCAACCTAAACCCGGAAGACGGCAGCATCCCCGCCCTGTTTGAGCCGGTGCACGGCAGTGCCCCGGATATCGCCGGGCAAAACCTGGCGGACCCCCGTGCTACCCTGCTCAGCTTGGCTATGACGCTGGAATGGCTGGGCCAGCACCACCCTGCTTTGGGCAATGCGGCACAACATCTGCATGACACAGTGAGCGCAGACTTGGCGAAGGAAGGTGACACGCCGCCACAACACGGACAAAAGAGTGGCACTCGGGAAACAGGACAGCGGCTTTATGCATTGCTGGCCCGGTAGCGCCAGTCCGTAACATTAATTCACCCGCGAGGCGTATTCCGCGCTCCGCTGGCACAAGGTTGCACAGGTGGCGACAAAACAAGTTCACCAAGGGCCACCGCAACAGACAACGACGGCAATGAGCAATGAGAAAGGAGGCACCATGAGTCATTTGTCCCCCTTACTGGTTCAGTCCAGCGGGATTTGCGCGGAGCGCGGCGAAGGAAGCTGGCTCTACGATGAACAAGGGAATCGCTGGCTGGACTTCACCTCCGGCATCGGCGTGACATCCACCGGCCATTGCCACCCGAAAGTGGTCGCCGCAACCCAGGCCCAGGTCGCCAAGCTGGTACATGCTCAATACGCCACGGTGACCCACCCCAACATGCTGTCTCTCACCGACCGGCTCTACGAGCACCTGCCAAAAGGACTGGATGCCATCGCCTTTGCCAACTCTGGCAGCGAATCCGTAGAGGCAGCCATTCGCCTGGCCCGCCAGGCCACCGGCCGCACCAATTTAATCGCTTTCCGGGGCGGCTTCCACGGTCGCACCCTCGCCGCCGCGTCACTCACCACCTCCACCAGCAAGGTACGTACGGGTTGGCAACCGCTGATGGCCGGGGTCAGTATTGCGCCGTTCCCCCACGCCTATCGCTATGGCCAGGACATGGACCAGTGCGTCACTGATTGCCTCAACGAGCTGGACCATATCTTTACCACCGAGTGCAATCCGACGGATACGGCCGCCATGATCATTGAGCCGGTACAGGGCGAGTATGGTTATTACCCCGCCTCTACTGCGTTCATGAAAGGCCTGCGCGAGCGCTGCGACAAGCATGGCATTCTGCTGATTGCAGATGAAATCCAGGCGGGCTTTGGCCGCACCGGCAAATTCTGGAGCCACGAACATTTTGCTGCTCAACCAGACATGATTATCACGGCCAAAGGCTTGGCCAGCGGCTATCCTTTGTCCGCTATCGCCGCCAGCAAGGAGATCATGGCCCAGGGTTATCCCGGCTCTCAGGGGGGCACCTACGGCGCCAATGCGGTGGCCTGTGCCGCCGCATTAGCCACCCTGGACGTGATCGAGAAAGAGCAGCTGGTGTCCCGTGCAGACACTCTCGGCCAGCAGTTACTTACTCACCTGCAAGGCCTGCAAAAACAGCACGACTGCATCGATGAAATCCGTGGCATGGGCCTCATGCTCGGCCTGGAAATCGTCAGCGCCCCGCACACACCCGACGGGGAACGTGCCGGAAAATTGCTCAAGCATTGCGAAAGCAACGGCATGCTAATGCTGCGCTGCGGCACCCACGGGCAGGTGGTACGCTGGTTGCCACCACTCACTGTCAGTGAAAAAGAAATCGAGAAGGCGGTCGCACTATTCGATACCGCACTGAAAGAAACTTGAAGAGCAGCTACAAGCACCAAGCAGCAAGCAGCAAGCAGCAAGCGACAACGCGATTAAAAGCGCGGACCGATACTAAAGGGCATGAGCCGCAACCTGACCAACCGCGCGCACGAATTCGGTAAGCCGTAAGGCTTCCCCGCCTTGTCGCTTGCTGCTCTTGTAGCTAAAGAAAGGAGACTCGATGACAGACACCACCATCACCGTGCTACTGGCCGAAGATGAACCTGCCCTGCCTGGGCTGGAAACCCTCGAGGGCCTGGCCCGGGTTCAGGAAGCACGGACACCGGCACAGTTAGAAGACGCACTATCGAAGACCGACATTCTGGTCGTCACTGATTTTCGCACCGATCTACTGGCCGAAGTGTGGCCAGAAAATTGTCCGGTGCGCTGGGTCCACGCCACCAGTGCCGGTGTGGATGCGTTGATGATCGACCCCATCAAGCACAGCGAGATTGTGGTCACCAATGCCCGTGGCATCTTTGATCATGGTATCGCCGAATATGTACTCGGCGCCTTGTTGATGTTCGCCAAAGACTCCTTCGGCAATTTGGCTCTACAGGCGCAGCATCGCTGGCAACACCGGGAAACCCGTATGCTGCACGGCGCCAATGCGCTGGTGGTTGGCGCAGGCTCCATTGGCCGAGAAGTCGCCACGCTATTACGCGCCATGGGCATGCAGGTAGTGGGCACCGCCCGCAATGCCCGCCAGGACAGTGCCTTTCATCGGGTACATCGTCAACAGGATCTGCCCGCGCTGCTGGGCGATGCAGATTACGTGGTTATCACCGCACCGCTGACCCCGGATACCGATGGTTTATTTAACGACGCCACGTTCCGGCAGATGAAGCCCGGGGCCGCACTCGTCAACGTGGGGCGCGGCCCCATCGTGCGAACGGCAGCCTTGCTCCGCGCCCTACAGCAAGGCCGGCTGGCTGGCGCGGCATTGGATGTGTTTGAAGAAGAGCCTCTCCCTCCCCACCACCCACTGTGGGATCAACCCAATGTCATGATCTCGGCCCATATGGCCGGGGACTTCATTGGCTGGCGCCAGGCTCTAGGGCAACAATTTGTCGATAACTTCCACCGCTGGCGCCGGGGCCAGCCACTGGACAACCCGGTCAGCAAGGAACACGGCTATGTGAGTAATGCCTGAGCCAGAAGGCCAGACATGGCGGTAAACCCATCGCTGGCGTCTTACTCAAGCAGCATCAAAACCAGGAGGATCGTCGATGAGCAAGGAACTACTGACCATGAGCGCCCAGGCGCTTAAAGCCGCTTACCAGGCCGGCGCCCTGTCTCCCGTGGAGGTCTGTAATACTCTGCTGGACCATGTTGAGCGCCACGATGAAGCCCTCAACGCCTGGTGTCTGATTGATCGCGATACCACGCTGCAATGGGCCCGCGAAGCGGAACAGCGATACCAGAACGGCAATGCTGACGGCTTGCTTGATGGCATCCCGGTGGCCGTCAAAGACGTATTCCTCACGCCAATGTGGCCCACCCTGAAAGGGTCAAAAACCATCGACCCGGCGAGCACGCTGGAAAAACGCTCCCCCGCCGTGGCGGCACTGGAGCGTCACGGCTACGTACCGCTAGGCAAGACCACCACCCCGGAATTTGGCTGGAAAGGGGTTACCGACAGCCCCCTTTGTGGCCCCACCAACAACCCTTGGGATCCAAGCAAAACTGCCGGCGGCAGCAGCGGCGGCAGCGCCGCCGCAGTATCCGCCGGTATGGTACCGATGGCACTGGGGACCGACGCAGGCGGCTCCATCCGTATTCCTGCCGGCTTCTGCGGGATCGTCGGCCACAAACCCACATTCAGCGAAGTCCCTCACTGGCCCGCCAGCCCTTTCGGCACCTTGGCTCACGCTGGCCCCATGACCCGCACCGTGGCGGATGCCGCGCTGATGATGACCGTAATGAGTGAGGCTGACGCCCGCGACAGCCTGGCCGCGCCACGCCGCGGCATTGATTACGTGGCCGCTCTACAGCAGCCCATGAAAGGTCTTCGTATCGCCCTAAGTACCACCCTGGGTTACGTGGACGTAAACCCTGAAATCGAAAAAGCCACCCGTGAAGCGGCCCGGGTTTTCGAATCCCTCGGTGCCACTGTCAGCGAAGTAGACCCGGGCTTCAGCAACCCCCTCGCCGCCTTCAGCCACCTGTTCTATAGCGGTGCCGCCAATGCCATGCGCGACTTAGGTGAACGTCAGCGCAGCCTGATGGACCCGGCTCTGGTGGAAGTCGCCACCAAGGCGGAAAAACTGAGCATGTTGGACTATCTGGGTGCCATGAACGAGCGCATGGCGGTGAGTGAGCGCATGGCCCTGTTCCATACCAAGTATGATCTGCTGATCACCCCCTGTTTGCCTATTGAAGCATTCGACACCAACCGGGAAGTGCCTGTGGACTGGCCCAGCACACGTTGGCCCACCTGGACGCCCTTCACCTACCCCTTCAACATGACCGGTCAGCCGGCCCTGTCTGTCCCGCTGGGGCTCAGCAGCAATGGCCTGCCCATGGCGTTACAGATTGTGGGTGCCCGCTTTGACGATGCCCGGGTATTGGCAGCGGGCCACGCCTTCGAGCAGGCACAGCCGTTTGTGCACCTTCCACCGATGCTGGATGAACTGCTGAAAGGCGGCTAAGGAAAGGAGATAGTCATGGGAAACAGTAATCTGGACACGGATTTCTACGAAAGCGAAGACCCGATCTGGAACCCGGCCCTGCTAACCATCCCGGTGCCGGGTATCCGGCGGATGGTGAACCTAGCGGCGGACCTGGATGATGTCATTCATCTGTCCATCGGCCAGCCAGACTTCAAACCCCCTCAGCATGTGATTCAGGCCGGGGTGGACGCGCTCTATGCGGGCCAGACCGGTTACACCATGGATGCTGGCCTGCCGGAGTTACTGGAATCACTCTCGCAATATTACAGTAAGCGTTACCAGCGCACCTTGGCGCCGGAAAACTTCTTGGTCACTACCGGGGCCACCGAGGCTCTATATCTGGCGCTAACCGCTACCTCCGCGCCCGGCCGAGAGTTTATCGTGCCGGACCCTTCTTTCATGCTCTATGGCCCACTGATCCGTATGAACGGTGGCATCGTACGCAGCATTGCCACCCGTGCCGAGAACAATCACCAGCTGGACCCACAGGAAGTCATTGATGCCATGGGTCCGAACACCTTTGCGGTGATCCTCAACTCACCCAGTAACCCCACTGGCACTATCTACCCCCGGGAAACCATCGACGCCATTGTCGAAGAGGCCGCCTACCGCGGCATCCATGTGATCAGCGACGAGGTCTACGACCATCTGATCTATGATGGCAAGGATTATCCCAGCGTACTCTCAAGTTGCCCGGACCTGGATCATGTCATGGTGATCAGCAGCTTCTCGAAAACCTTCTCCATGGCCGGCATGCGTGTTGGCTGGCTAATAGGCAGCCAAGGGGCCATTAAAAAGCTACGCCGCTACCATATGTTCACCACCACAGTGGCCAACACCCCCTGCCAATGGGCCGGCGTCGCCGCTCTGCGTGGCAGCAATCAATTCATCGACAATATGGTGGAGGAATATCAAGGGCGCCGGGACCGGTTGGTAGAACTAGTAGAGCAAACGCCGCACCTAACCGGCTACAAACCCGACGGAGCCTTCTACCTTTTCCCTTCATTACCGGAAGGGGTCGATGGCGCGAACGTGGCCCTAAAACTACTGCGAGAAACCGGGGTCTGTACTATTTCTGGCGATACCTTTGGGGACGCAGGCCGAAATGCGCTACGCATCAGTTATTCCACATCACTGGATCAGATAGAAGAAGCCTTTAGCCGGATTATTCCCTGGATGGAAAAACAGAACTTCAGCTGAGTTGAAAACTGCAGGCCGGGTTGGGCGAACTGACATACCATACCGGCCTGCATTCTTTCTCTCGCACATGCGGTTTACCCCCACAGCGAAGGAGCCACGCAGCCGAACTTCTCTTATTCAGTCAAATCAGGTTTATTGCTTTTGCGCTTCAGCATGAGCCAGCTCAGCTTCCATGTCCGAGAACATTTGCCGCAAGGACGGCATCACATGCTGCATTTGCCGCTGGGAAATCTGCACGGACTCGGCCATCACTTTCGGCATTTTCTTCATGATCGCTTGACCACTTTCTGACTGGTAGAAGGTCGCCATATCCTGCATCTCTTTCTGCGAAAAAGTCCGTTGATAAATATCCAGCATCTGTGCCTCCATGGCGACCCAATTTAACCCTTCATCAAGAATAATTTGCACACGTTTTTCATAGCGTTCCACCATGCCCTTTTTATCAGCAGGAATTGTTTTCGCTAACGCCTGGTCGGTCATACTTTCTATTTGCTTGCGCGCTTCAGTAAAAATCGCTTTAGCGTTACTGGCCACTAAAACCTCTTTTGCTGCTGCAACCTTACTCCCCGGCTCTTCACCGTGTACGGCTACCGACACCAAAGACAGCAATATTATCGTTAAAAAACTTTTCATCACTTTCTCCACTTATTGCGATATTTCCACCGCCAACCCCAAAAAAAAGGCCGTGACAACGTCACGGCCTTTCACTATCAGTTGACCTCTATTAATGATCCATTTCCATTACGGCATTTCATCCACTTCTTCCGGCTCCGGAATCATAAAGTCTTCCTTGCTGACCTTCATCATGAAGAGGATGTTGCTCACCACATAGATGGACGAATAGGTACCCACTAAAACCCCCACCAGCAATGCCTCAGAGAAAGCTCGCATCACTTCGCCACCAAAGAAGTACAGCGCCACCAATACCAACAAGGTGGTAGCGGAGGTATTGATGGTCCGGGTAAAGGTCTGATTCACGGCGCCGTTGATAATGGCAACCGGATCGGTCTCCCGAGAATTACGGAAGTCTTCTCGAATGCGGTCTGCCACAACGATGGAGTCATTCAGCGAGTAACCGATCAATGCCAACACCGCCGCCAGCACCGTCAGGTCAAACGGCCACTGCACCAGTGAAAATAACCCCAACACGATAAGCACATCGTGGAACAGCGCAACCACCGTAGCCACGCCGAACTTGTTGGAGAAACGGAACCACACGTAAACCATCATCAGGCCCAGCGCCAACAACATGGCAGTGCCAGACTCATCACGTAGCTCGTCACCCACCTGAGGGCCGACAAATTCCACTTTCTGCTTTTGCAAATCCGGGTTGTGCTCTTTGAGCACAGCAAAAACATTCAAACCAACCTGGTCGGCATCTTTGCCATCCCTTGGCGCGACCCGAATATTCACCTCCTTGGGTGAACCGTAGTGCTGGACGACGGCATCGCCAAAACCTGCATCGGCAAGATCGGCACGTACTTTAGAAAGCTCTACATCTACCGGGCTTTTTACCACCACGGTAGTACCGCCGGTGAAATCCAGCCCAAGGTTCAAGCCCCGGGTCAGCAACAGCGCCACGGAAATAATCACCAGCGCCAGCGAGAGGAAGCCCAGCGGTTTGCGGGCGGCCATAAAGTTGATGTTCATGGGTGCTTTGCTCATAACCGCCTCAGATGCTCAGTTTGCTCGGGGCGCGAGCGCCTCGACCGTAAATCATTTCTGCCATGGCACGGGTACCGATAATGGCCGTGAACATGGAGGTGAGGATGCCGATGAATAAGGTCACCGCAAAACCTTGTACCGAACCGGTCCCTGCTGCAAACAAAATCACCGCCACAATCAATGTAGTAATGTTGGCATCAACGATCGTGGTGAACGCACGGGCGTAACCTTCTTCGATAGCCTGGCGCGGGCTCAGGCCCCGACGCAAATCTTCACGGATGCGCTCGAAGATCAGCACGTTGGCATCAACCGCCATCCCCACCGTCAATACGATCCCGGCAATACCTGGCAAGGTCATGGTGGCGCCAGGAATTAACGACATGACGCCGACAATGATTACCAAGTTGCCGAGCAGCGCCACATTGGCGATCAGGCCAAACACCTTGTACCAAAGCACCATGAAAATCAGCACCAACACCAAGCCCAGCGCCATGGACTTGAGGCCCGCTTCGATATTCTCCGCGCCCAAGCTCGGCCCAACCGTACGCTCTTCAACGATGCTCACTGGCGCCGCCAAGGAACCGGCACGCAGCAGCAGTGCCAATTCGGAGGCTTCCGCCGGGTTATCCAACCCGGTAATCCGGAAACGGCTACCCAGGGTGCTCTGAATAGTCGCCACGTTGATGACGTACTTGTCAGTGCTACTGGTCATCTGATCAACGCTGTTGCCGGCTTCGTCGATCACCTTTTTCACGTCGGTTTTGGTTTCGATGAACAGCACGCCCATGGGGTTACCCACGTTCTTGCCGGTAACGCGCTGCATACGGCGGGCGCCATCGGAATCCAGTGTTACGTTAACTTCCGGTTGACCGTTCTGCTGATCAAAGCCCATCTTGGCGTCGATCACCTGATCACCGGTGGCGATGCTGGACTTGTTCAAGGCCACGATCCGGCCTTCCTGCCCCTTGAACGGGAAAAGCTCCAGGCCAGGAGGAGCCATACCGGAACGCAGGCGAGCGGAGGACACACTGTTGTCCACCAAGCGAAACTCCAGCGTCGCGGTGCGCCCCAGGATCCGGCGCGCGGTAGCGGCATCCTGAATGCCTGGCAGCTGCACTACAATACGGTCTGCGCCCTGACGCTGGACCACCGCTTCTGCCACACCCAGCTCGTTCACCCGCTTGTTCAACGCGGTGCGGTTCTGGTCCACGGCGTAGTCCTGCATTTCTTTCAGGGCCGTTTCGTTCAGGGTCATAACAATTTTTGGGCTATCACCGGCTGGCTGCATGGCCAGCTTGTCCAGTGCCTGGCGCAATGGCGCACGTGCGGCATCCGCCGCAACCTGGTCTCCAAAGGTGGCGGTCAGTGTGGTGTCATCAACAGACACTTCGCGGTAACGTACCCCCGCGTCACGCAGAGTCAGCTTGGCGGTGCCTTCCCAGGCTTCCATGCGGCTCTTCACCACCGAATCCATGTCCACCTGCAGCAGGAAGTGCACCCCGCCACGCAGATCCAACCCCAAATTCATGGGGCTAGCGCCAATATCACGTAACCACTGGGGCGTGGTTGCCGCCAGGTTCAACGCCACCACATAATTATCTCCCAAGGTGGACGCCGCAATATCCTTGGCGCGAAGCTGAGCTTCGGTATCGTTCATACGCACCAGCAATGAACTACCAACAACTTCACCTTCTCCATGGCCCAGGCCAGCGGCGTCCAGGGCACCTAATACGCGCTGCTTGGCTACATCAGAGACTTCGCCACCAGCCTCGGAATGACTGATCTGAATGGCAGGCGCATCCGGGTACAAATTAGGGAGCGCATAAAGGCCGCAAACAACAAGGGCAGCCATAAGCAGGAAAAATTTCCAGCGTGGATAGCGGGTCATAGTTCTTTCCGGTAGTGCCGATTTTATTAATTGTGAACGGGGCGTTGAACGTCGAAAAAAACATCAACGGGCCTTGATCGTAGCCATCCGCAAGGCATACACAATTAATCAACCGCTCGATACATTGAGTTTTGCTGGCGTCGAGGCGACAGCAAAAGCCCCGCACAAGACGGGGCTGCTATTCTTCTAGATCGACTTGATCGTGCCTTTGGGCAAGGTCGCCTGGACACTGCTTTTCTGCAGTTTGATTTCCAGGTTGTTGCTGATTTCTACCACCACAAAATCATCGGTGACTTTCGCCACTTTGCCCAGGATGCCGCCACTGGTCACCACTTCATCACCCTTGCTCAGGCTCTGTACCAGATTTTTGTGTGCCTTGGCGCGCTTCTGTTGGGGGCGAATCAGGAAGAAATAGAAAACCACCATCATCACTACCAGCATGATTAGCTCGACACTGCCCGGACCAGCAGGGGCAGCAGGAGCTGCAAACGCTGGAGAAACCATGGCCGCAGCCATCAGAGCCAGCAGGGAACGCATTGCGATGTTCATTCATTACTCCAATCAATAAATAGCTACAGCGCCGGAGTTTGTTGACCTCGGGCTGCATAAAAGTCGTCCACAAAGGCGGACAATGTACCCCCTTCAATGGCCCCCCGCAATCCAGCCATCAACCGCTGGTAGTACCGCAGGTTATGGATAGTATTGAGCTGGGAGCCCAGCATTTCATTGCAACGATCCAAATGGTGCAGATAGCTGCGGGAGAAATTCTGACAGGTATAACAGTCACACTCTGCTTCCAGAGGAGCCAGATCATGACGGTGTCGGGCATTTCGAATTTTCACCACCCCTTCGGCGATGAACAGGTGGCCATTGCGGGCATTGCGGGTAGGCATCACGCAATCGAACATGTCCACCCCCCGGCGTACCGCCTCAACGATATCGTCCGGCTTGCCCACGCCCATCAGGTAGCGGGGGCGATCTGCGGGCATATGTGGGGTCAGGTTACCCAGAGTCCGTAACATCTCGTTCTGGGGCTCGCCCACACTCAGCCCCCCCACCGCGTAGCCGTCAAAGCCGATATCCACCAGCCCGGCCAGGGATTCGCGGCGCAGATCATCATACATGCCCCCCTGCACAATACCGAAACAGGCGGCATCATTGCCTTCGTGGGCATCTTTTGAGCGTTTCGCCCAGCGCAGGGACAACTGCATGGAATCACGGGCCTGTTCTTCAGTGGCCGGGAAAGGAGTGCATTCATCAAAGATCATGCAGATATCGCTGCCCAGCGAGCGCTGTACCTGCATAGCTTTTTCCGGGCTCAGTTCAACCTTGTCACCATTGATGGGATTTCTGAACACCACGCCCTGTTCGGAAATCTTGCGCATCTCGCCAAGGCTGAACACCTGAAACCCGCCGGAATCCGTCAGGATCGGCTTGTCCCACTGCATAAAACCATGCAGTGAACCGTGGGCTTCGATGACTTCCGTACCTGGACGCAGCATCAGATGAAAGGTGTTTCCCAGGCAAATCTCAGCGCCAGTATCGGCCAGATCCCTGGGCAGCATGCTTTTCACCGTGCCGTAGGTGCCCACCGGCATAAAGGCCGGCGTTTGAATGGTGCCGCGGGGGAAGTTAATTTCACCACGGCGGGCAGCGCCATCGGTGGTGTTGAGCTGGAACGTCATTCGGGACATGGATAAGCGCTCACTTGCATGCGGCACGCAATACGCAGCACGCCAAAAAAGGAAATCTTGGTCATTCGTCCGCTCCGCTTTTCACGTGCGGGGAAGTACGTGATGCCTGCTGCGTTCCCTCAATAAACATGGCATCGCCATAACTGAAAAACCGGTATTGGGCCTCAATGGCCGCCCGGTAGGCGCCCATGATCCGGTCGCGGCCGGCGAACGCACTAATCAGCATCAGCAGCGTGGATTTGGGCAAATGGAAGTTGGTTACCAAAGCATCCACCAAACGGAACCGGTAACCAGGATAAATAAAGATATCCGTTTCCCCCTGGCCGGTCTGCAAACCACCGGACTGACTGGCCGCTTCCAGCGCACGCAACGCAGTAGTGCCTACCGCCACCACTCGACCGCCCCGAGCATGGGCCAGGGCTACCTGCTCCACTAGTGAATCGGGAATCTGGTAGCGCTCACTGTGCATATGGTGGTCTTCCACTTTATCCACACGCACCGGCTGGAACGTCCCGGCGCCTACATGGAGAGTGACAAAACCGATATCAACCCCGTGCTGCTCCAAGGCCGCCAGCATCGCATCATCAAAATGCAGACCGGCCGTCGGCGCCGCAACAGCCCCCGGCTCGCGAGCATACACCGTTTGGTAGCGCTCCATATCACCGTCCTCATCCGGACGGTCGATATACGGGGGCAGCGGCACATGGCCGATTTGTTCCAATGCAGCCAAAAGGGTGTCGCAGCCGCCCCCCGGCAGAGAGAACTGCAGGATAAACAGGGCATCACGGCGCCCCGTCACCTGGGCACGGATACCCTCATCAAATTCCAACCAACTACCGGGCTTTGGTGACTTGGAAGCACGCACGTGGGCAAGCGCTTCATGGTCGTCCAGCACTCGTTCGATCAACACTTCAACCTTGCCGCCACTTTCCTTTTGGCCAAATAATCGAGCAGGAATGACGCGGGTATCATTGAAGATCAACAGATCGCCGGGGTGCACATGGGAAAGCAAGTGAGGAAACTGCTGATGCTCAAGCGCATCGCGGGTAAGCGCTAACAAACGCGCATCACGGCGTTGCGCAGGCGGGTGGCGGGCAATTAACCCGTCAGGGAGCTCAAAGTCAAAATCGTCGACATTCACGTACTGTACCGGCACGGAAATTAAAGGGGCTGCAAGGATACCCGCTCTCAGACCGGGAAAAAACACCTGTAACCGCCGCAGAGAGCGTAAAACTCACCTCGAGCGCTCATGGCCTCCTCAGTAATCCCTCTGTGTTTTGATAGGAAAGACTCTCAGGTTTTGGGTTTCTTCGGTAACTGCACCGTCGCTGTGGCGGACAGGCGATCATGCAGCGTTTGATGAGGCGCGACCAGCACTACTAGGTAGCCGGTTCCGAACAGCCCCCAGGACACGCATGCCCCCAGGAAGCGTGCCAGTGTTTGCCAGAGCTTCACAGGCCCACCACGATAATCGCGCACCTGCAGTCGCCAGGCGCGCATCCCCAAGGTCTGCCCTCCGCGCATCCAGAACCAGGCGTAAAACAACCAGGTCTCCACCAACAACAGTGGCAGCAGGATCCCCTTCAGATAGTCCGGTGCTGCGCGGGTGACACCGTTTATATCTTCCATTGGCAACCCTGTTTTAGGATAGACCAACACGAAGATGCCCGTGGTCACAAACCACAAGGCCAACACCAAAAAGCCATCATAGACCAACGCCATCAAGCGCTTGAGCAATCCCGCGGGAGGGGCATAGTCGGTCATGACGATCTCCTGGACAGACTGTTTGAGCTAGCGAGGGCCAGAAACACCCGGCATAAAAAAGCCCGCTAGTAGCGGGCTTTTTTATTGTTTGGTACCAGAGGCCGGACTTGAACCGGCACGCCCGTGAAGGCAACGGATTTTGAATCCGTCGTGTCTACCAATTCCACCACTCTGGCATTGGGGCGCGAGTATACCAGCCCTTCGCAGCTTTTCCAGCCTTTGCACTAATCGAAAGCAATTTTGATTGCCGTCACGTTATCCCGACTGCCTGAATGGAGCGCCGCCTTAAGAAGAGCTGACACGCTGGCACCCTCCATTAACAGCCGATGCAACGCCGGCTCCGCCAGCACCGAGTGCACGCCATCACTGGTCAACAGCCATTGCTGATCGCTCTCAACCACAAAGCGGGCTTGCTCCAGTTTCAGCTTATCGCCATTGCCGATGGCCTGATAGATCACATGCCCGCGGGGGTGTCGCATGGCTTCTTCTTCGTTGATTTCTCCCGCGTCCACCAGCGCCTGTACCGGGGTGTGGTCTTTGGTAATAGCACAGGTACGACGTGAATCATGCCGATAAAGTCGCGCATCGCCAGCCCACAATACACCGGCATCTCTTCCCTGTATCAACAGCGCCACCACCGTGGCCCCCATGGGCTTGCTGCCCAAGTGCATGGCGGCATGGTGACGAATCGCATGATTGGCGCTTTGCAGGGCGCTTTCTACTGCCAACAGCCGATGGGCAATTCCTCCGCCCAGAGAAAGATTCTCCAGCGCATAGCGAACCATAGTGGCAGCAAGGTCGCCGGCTTCATGGCCGCCCATGCCGTCAATCACCGCCCATAGGCCCTCACCGTCGCGGCACACCAGCGCATCCTCATTGGCCGACCGGCGGCCTGGGTGGGTGCGTCCTTGCCCCCGCCAGCCGCTCATCTCAGCGCACTCGCTGCAGCAGCCAAATCCCCAACACCAAGCATAGTGATGGGGGAAGAATAGCGGCCATTAGCGGGTCGGCATGGAACACTAACGACAGCTGGCCAAAGAATTGTTGGCCGTAGTGGAAAATCAGCCCGGCCACAATGCCTGCCGTCAACCGCAGCCCCATGGTCACTTCTCGAAGGGGGCCGAACACAAAAGAAATAGCGATCAGCACCATACCGATAGTCGCCAATGGCATGAACAATTTCTGCCAGAAACTGAGCATATAGTCTGCCGTTTCCAGCCCCTGCCGTTTCAGATAGCGGGTATATTCCAGCAGCTTCATTAGCGCTAGGTTATCGGGCTTAAGCACCACAATACTCAGCAACTGCGGGGTCAGCTCTGTTTGCCATTCGCCCTGATCTTTCTGGTAGTTCTCGGCATGGTCAGCAAACAACCGGGTACCGTGTATACCTTCCAGAGACCAGAAATCTCCTTGGTAGATAGCCCGGTCCACGTATTGGGTCTCGGTCAGTTTCTGCCCGTCGCTGAAACGGTAACGGGTCAACCCGTGTAACACTCCGTTGGGCTGCACCGCATTGATATGAATAAACTCCGGGCCTTCCCGGTGCCAGTAACCGTACTTGGAGCGCAAGGCTTCACCGCCCCCTTCGGCCATGGAACGGTTACTCTGCGCCACCTGCTCACTATAGGGGGTGAGATATTCACCCAGCGGAATCGACAGGATGATCAGTATCAGCACCGGGCGCAGCACCAGCCAGCTTACTTTCAGGGTAGAAACCCCAGCCGCGCGAATCACCGACAGTTCACCACTGTTCGCCAGTAAGCCCAAACCAATGAGGGTGCCTAACAAAATCGCCATAGGCATGTATTCGTAAAAACGCCGCGGCGTAGTCGTTAGAATAAACTGCAAGGCCTCCAGGACTTGGTAGTTGCCCCGGAGGAATTCCAGCTCATAGACAAAGCCGAACAGACAATCCAGCCCGACGATAATAAACAGAATAGCCAAGGTCGGAATCATCACCGCCCGCCAGAAGTAGCGCTTGAGCAATTTCATGGGCGCGCCCTCCGCCGGAATAGGCGGCCACCGAAATAAAGCAGGAAGACCACTGTCGCCGTAATCACATGGATCCAAACCATGCTCAGGTACCAGGGCCGCACGCCCTCGTGGTCCTCAATGGCGCTGCGGCATACCAGCAACATACCCACATAAAGCATGTAGCCTAGTACAGCCGGGATTAGTCGATAGAACCGTCCTTGGCGGGGGTTAACCCTGGCCAAGGGAATCGCTGCTAACGCCATGACTGGCACGGTGAGAATCAGCGAAATACGCCACTGCAGTTCCGCCAATGCCGCCTTGTTGTCGGCCTGCTGATCCATCAATTCCTGGGTGGAGCGCCCCCGCACCTTGGGCGGGCGGCTATCGGTTTTTTCGCCACCAATACGGACCCGGGCTTCCTTGAAGCCCACTTCCTTGTAATCCAGTTGGCCAGGTTTACCTTGGTACTGAAAGCCATCGGTCAACAGCAGATAACTGATGCCTTCTTCCACTACCAGCTTGCCGCTTTTCGCCCAGACAGTAAGCAGTCGCCCTGCCTCACCCTGACTTTCAAAGTGCGCGTCTGCCACAAACACATTTTCCAGAACGCCTTTTTCCCGGTTCAGGTGCTCTGCATAAGTAGCGCGCTGGGAATCACTGGAGCCTTTTACGTGGAAACGGCCCGGGGTGAGCAATTCCAGCACCGACCGGTCCTTTTGTTCTTCAAAAATCCGGTTTACTTCTGCGTCACCCCGTGGGGTCACATAGAGGGAAAACATGCCTACCAGCGTGGTGGCCATTAATATAGGCACCACCAACGAACGTACCACACGCCCGTTGCCCTGGCCTCCGGCCTGCAGCACCACCATTTCGTTGTCCATGTGCATACGGCCCAGCACCAGCAACAAGCCGATATACAAACTCAGAGGAACGATCATCTGCAGGAATTCCGGCATCCGGAATGCCATTACCAGGAACAAGGCATCGGCGGCGATTTCACCGGCAGCCGCCTCAGCTAGATATTTGATAAAGCGGCCACTGACCAGCACCATCACCAGAATAAAGGTGACCAGTACTGTGGTCATGAACACTTGCCGGTTAATATATCGATGGAGAATCAAAGGCAGGCCCACTCATTGCTGTCTGCAAAACGTGCCGAGCAGGATAAAGGCAGGCAAGAGGCCCGCAGCCCGACACACACCGCCGGGCAAAAAACGCCTGCGGCAGCAGTGAATGCCGCCTAGTGTAACTGAGTGCTAGACAAAGGTGATAATTCCCTTTCAATTAGGTTGTCGGCTGAGCTCCTTCGCGGATTGCGTTTCCTTGCGTGACAGCCCACTATTTCCACTATTTATCGGGTGAATCGCGCCCCACCCTTTTATTAATTTGGAGAAAGTATGGACTTCGCAGTAAGCAACAGGCCCTTGGAGAAAAGCAAAGCAGACGCCTTAGTGGTATTGCTGGGCAAAAAAAGCGACCTTCCCGAGGCCCTACCCTCCTCCACTCGCGAGCAAATTAGTCAGTTCACCAAGGCCGGCGATTTCAATGCCAGCAAGGGACAGCTTGTCTGGTTGCACGCGCCCCAAGACCTTAATGCTGATCGCCTGCTGCTGGTCGGCACCGGTGATAGCCCTCTCAGCGACCAAGGCTGGCTCTCTTTGGTACACAAGGCTACCAAGACCCTGGCCAGCTCTCCGGTTAAGCAGGTTCTGTGGTTGCTAGACGACACACACACACAAGCACTGGAGTGGCAAGTCCGCGAAGGCAGCCGTGTAGTAGAAGAAAGCACCTACCGTTTCGACAACTACCGTAGCAAGCCGGCACCGGCCAGCAACCTAGCCAAACTGACCTTCTGGCATGCCGAGAAGGACACTACCCTTACGAAAGCACACAAAACAGGCAAAGCCGTGGGCCTTGGGGTCAACGTAGCTCGAGATTTGGGCAATTTGCCTCCCAACGATTGCTACCCGGAATATCTGAGCGGGGTAGCTCGGGATCTGGGCAAAGAATATGAAAAGCTTACGGTGAAAGTATTGAGCCAGGCTCAGGCAGAAAAAATGGGCATGGGAGCCTTCCACGCGGTAGCCAAAGGCTCCGAACGCCAGGGCCAAATCATTGTGATGGAATACAAGGGCGCCAAACCCACCAAGCAAGGCCCGGTTGCCCTGGTCGGCAAAGGGATCACCTTCGATACCGGCGGCATTTCTCTAAAGCCCGGCGCCACCATGGATGAGATGAAATATGACATGGGCGGCGCTGCCAGTGTTTTCGGCTCAGTAAAAACTGTGTGCGAACTGGACCTGCCTATCCATCTGGTTGCCGTCGTGGCAGCGGCGGAAAACATGCCCGATGGCCGCGCCGCTCGCCCGGGAGATATCGTCAAAACCCTATCCGGCCAGACCGTGGAAATTCTCAATACCGATGCTGAAGGTCGACTGGTACTGTGCGACGCGTTGACCTACGTGCAGCAAAAACACAAACCACACACAGTCATCGACATCGCCACCCTGACCGGCGCTTGCGTTGTCGCCCTCGGCGCCCACGCCCAGGCAGTCTACTCCAACGACGATGACCTCAGCGAAGCTCTGCTCGCCGCGGGTAAAGAAACCGGCGACCGCGGCTGGCCGATGCCCCTGTGGGATGAGTACCAGGGCCAGCTGGACAGCCCCTTTGCCGACATGCAAAACATTGGCGGCCCCAAAGCAGGCTCCATCACCGCCGCCTGCTTCCTCTCCCGCTTCACCAAAGAAGTAAAATGGGCGCATCTGGATATCGCCGGCACCGCCTGGATCAGCGGCGGCATGAGCAAAGGCGCCACCGGTCGCCCTGTGCCTATGCTTACACGGTATTTGATGGACAACGCCTAATGCTAGGCACCGAACGCCTGGCACAACACTATGCGTCAGGCGTTTGGCGTCAGCCGCTAGGCTTTTACCTATGACTGAAGTCACTTTCTATCTCAGCAGTAAAGTCGGGGAGGGCGTTCGCCAGGCTCTGGCTTGGCGGATTGCCGATAAAGCGCTGAAACAGGGCCGGCAAGTCTATGTGCATTGCCAAAATGAGGCCCATGCACGGCAGCTGGACGCGCAATTCTGGCAATCTCCCCCAACAGGCTTCTTGCCCCACGCACTAAGCAGTGAAGGTCAGGCTCCGGTATTACTCGGATTCGGTGACGACCCCGGCCATCAGCACGATGTACTGATCAACCTGAGCGATGGAGTGCCCGACTTTTCCTCCCGCTTTCAGCGGGTGGCCGAAATGATCAGCGGCGATGAAGCCGAACGACAACAGGGCCGGGAACGTTTTCGTTTCTACCGGGACCGAGGCTTCCCCGTCACCACCCATGAACTTGGCTGACCACTACTGCGAGCAACACGGCTATGAGCGACAACAAGGAAACGGCAAAGCACGCCTTGCTCAAAGAACTGGATGATGTCCAGTCCTTGCTGGACGATGCTGAGCCGCCGCTGCTACAAGCATCTGCAGAGGCAACCCCGCCGGAGGCTCAACGAATACGGCAGCTTGCCAGCGAGCGGACCAACCCGTTCTTAAACCGCACCGCTAACCCACACGCCCCTGCTCCCAGTGTGTCACCGGCTTCCACACCCGCTCAGCAAACAACAGCAACAGCACGCCCAACGTTGACCAACCGTGACATTGATAACGCCATTGATGAACTAGTGGCCGAGGCCCTGCCCAAGCTGGAAAAAGCCCTACGTTTGAAGCTGCGCGCCGCCCTGCGAAGGAATGCCAGAGGCTAATCGCTCTACAGACTTTCTGGGGGCAAGCGTTTTTCTTTTCAGGCGTCTGGCAGCCTAGGTAAGGGGTTTTCCTACAACCCGCGACGAACCCGCCCCGCTTCGCTATAATTCGCCCTCATTTTTTCTGGTTAGAAGCGGTGATCATGGACAAAACCTACCAACCCGATCGCATTGAGCAGTCTTGGTACGAAAACTGGGAACAAGCCGGTCATTTCAAGCCGAGCGGCCAGGGTGACCCGTTCTGCATCATGATCCCGCCCCCCAATGTGACCGGCAGCTTGCACATGGGCCACGCCTTCCAAGACACCATTATGGATACCTTGGTCCGCTACCGCCGCATGCAGGGCCGCAACACCCTCTGGCAGGTGGGCACCGACCACGCCGGCATCGCCACCCAAATGGTGGTAGAACGCAAATTGGCCGGCGAAGGCACCAACCGTCACGAGCTAGGCCGTGAGAAATTTCTGGACAAGGTCTGGGAATGGAAAAGGGAATCCGGCGGCACTATTACCCGCCAGCTGCGTCGCATGGGCGCCAGCGTAGACTGGACTCGTGAACGCTTCACCATGGACGACGGTCTGTCTAACGCCGTGCGCGAAGTGTTTGTCCGTCTGCACAAGGAAGGCTTGATTTACCGTGGCAAGCGGCTGGTCAATTGGGATCCAGCCCTGCACACCGCCATCTCCGACCTAGAAGTGGAGAACGTGGAAGAGCAAGGCCACATGTGGCACTTCCGCTATCCGCTGTCTGATGGCTCCGGGCACCTGGTGGTCGCCACTACACGCCCGGAAACCATGCTCGGTGATACCGCCGTAGCCGTTCATCCGCAAGACCCACGCTACAAGGACATGATCGGTAAGAGCATTCGCCTGCCGCTGGCTGACCGCAATATCCCTATTATTGCCGATGACTACGTAGACCCGGACTTCGGCTCCGGCTGCGTAAAAATCACCCCGGCCCACGACTTCAACGATTACGAGGTGGGTAAGCGCCACGACCTGCCGATGATCAATATCCTGACCATCGATGCCGCGCTGAATGACGAAGTGCCGGAAGGCTATCGCGGCTTGAGCCGTGTAGACGCCCGCAAAAAGGTAGTAGACGATCTAGATGCCTTGGGCTTGCTGGAAAAAGTGGACGACCACACCCTACAGGTGCCCCGTGGCGATCGTTCCGGTGTGGTTATCGAACCCTACCTGACCAACCAGTGGTTTGTCGCCGTAGAAGAGCTGGCCAAACCGGCCATTGCCGCCGTGGAAAATGGCGACATCCAGTTCGTCCCCAAAAACTACGAGAACATGTATTTCTCCTGGATGCGGGATCTGCAGGACTGGTGTATCTCCCGCCAACTGTGGTGGGGCCATCGCATCCCCGCCTGGTACGATGCCGACGGCAACATCTATGTGGGCCGCGACGAAGCAGCGGTCCGTGCAGAAAACAACCTGGGGCATACCCCCCTGAGCCAGGATGACGATGTTCTAGATACCTGGTTCAGTTCCGCCCTGTGGACCTTCTCCACTCTGGGCTGGCCGGAAGACACTGACGCCCTGCGCACCTTTCATCCCACCGATGTACTGGTAACGGGCTTCGACATTATTTTCTTCTGGGTTGCCAGGATGATAATGATGACCCTGAAGTTCACCGACCAAGTGCCCTTCAAGAAGGTCTATGTTCATGGTCTGGTGCGCGACAATGACGGCCAGAAAATGTCCAAGTCGAAAGGCAACGTGCTTGATCCGCTGGACATGATTGACGGAATCACCCTAGACGCGCTGATCGACAAGCGCACCAAGGGCCTGATGCAGCCGCAGAAAGAAAAACAGATTACCAAGCGCACTAACAAAGACTTCCCTGACGGCATCAACCCCTACGGCACCGACGCTCTGCGCTTTACCTTCCTGTCTCTCGCTTCCACGGGCCGGGACATCAAGTGGGATATGGGCCGCATAGAAGGCTACCGGAATTTCTGTAACAAAATCTGGAATGCAGCCCGCTATGTAATGATGAATACCGAAGGAGAAGACTGCGGTATCGATACCGGTAGCGAGGTGGAGCTGTCCCTTGCAGACCGTTGGATTATCTCCGCCCTACAGCGGGCCGAGCTGGAAGTCAGCGAAGCACTAGACAGCTTCCGTTTCGACGTGGCCAGCCACGCCGCCTATGAATTCATCTGGAACGAATACTGCGATTGGTATCTCGAGCTATCCAAACCGGTACTGTGGGGTGACGAGTATTCCGAGGCCCAAAAACGCGGCACACGCCGCACCCTAGTGACCGTACTGGAAGCCATCCTTCGCATGGCCCACCCCTTTATGCCTTTCATCACTGAAGAAATATGGCAAAAAGTCGGTCCACTGGCAGGCAAGACGTCGGCGGCAGGTAAAGGCGAAAAAACCGACACCATCATGTTGCAGCCCTTCCCGGCCAGCGAGCCCGCCAAAATCGATACCAATGCGGAAACCGGTGCAGAATGGGTGAAAGCTGTAATTAGCGCGGTACGTAACATCCGTGGTGAGATGGGCATTCCACTAGGCAAGGCACTGCCGATTTATCTGCATAATGGTAAAGACTCGGACAAGGCCCTGCTGGACTCCAACCGAGTCTTCCTCAGCAAACTGGCCAAACTGGAATCCATTACCTGGCTGACCGCAGAGGATTCCGCCCCCGCCTCTGCCACCGCCCTAGTCGGCGACATGGAAATTTTGGTGCCCATGGCCGGGCTGATTGACAAGGAAGCAGAGATCGAGCGTCTTTCCAAGGAAATCGAAAAACTCCGCAAGGAGGTGGGCCGCGCCGAAGGTAAAATAAAGAACCCCAAGTTTGTCGATAAAGCACCGCAGGCCGTGGTCGACAAGGAAAAAGCCAAACTGGACGACTATCGCTCCCAACTGGCCAAGCTTGAAGAACAGCTGGAAAAAATCAAATACCTGTAAAGCCCGCCATCATGGCGATTACGCTGCGTCTTCTTCCCACCTGCGCACCGGAAGCCTTCCCCAGCGAAGGCTTCCGCAGGGTCGAAGTGGATGCCATCGCAATCGGGCCGATCTGGACAAAACCACCATCTATCCGCTGCTTCTTTCTCAGAAAGCACTACCGCTCAGTATAGTCCGTCCTTGGCGCGGCCGGAGAACCTGCGCCGGGTTGTGGCTTCTTATCTGAAGAAAATTAAAATTTTACGGCTACTGGCTCAAAAGACTGGTGATTTCATGACAAACATCCAGCGCCAGTACCTGGTTTATGGAACCAAACCCACCCTTTGCGATGTTTTTTCAGCGAGCGTTGCAAAGAACGCTATTTCGCTGCTCTGCCCACTCGCGATACGATGCTGATTGATGGTGAACTTGATGGGTGCCTCCTCACAGAGAGGGGGAGCCGCGAACAACAAGCCGCGGATTCCAGGAAAGTATTAATCCACGGCCTCAGATAGGAGAGATCATGCGCATCACTTTTCTTTTAGCTGCCATTCTGGCCTTTTCCCCGCTATCTGTTGAAAACGCCCGGGCCGACAGCTTGGATGATATTCTCGACGCTTCACACCGCACGTCAGCGGAAAAAGCCCGTGATTCTTACCGCCACCCCGCCGAAACCCTTCGTTTTTTCGAGGTAGAAGCGGACATGACCGTGGTGGAAGTCTGGCCTGGCTCGAAGGGGTGGTATACCGCTATTTTGGCGCCTTATCTGCACGACAATGGCACTTATTATGCTGCCCAATTTCCGCCGGATAGCAACATCCCGTTTTACCAACGTTCACTTATCCAGTTTAAAACCCGCCTGGCCAAGCAGGACGAGATTTACAACAAGGTTCGCATTACCCATCTTTACCCCCCTGCCTACAATGACATTGCCCCAGCAGGCACAGCCGACCGGGTTCTCACTTTCCGCAACGTGCATAACTGGGCAAAATCCGGCAAGGCGGAAGCCGCTTTCAAAAGCTTTTACAAGGCCCTCAAGCCGGGCGGGGTGCTGGGCGTAGTGGAACATCGGGCACCGGAAGTACGCCCACTGGAAAGGCAAATCGAAACGGGGTATATGAGCGAGGGGTATGTCATCGCCCTTGCCGAGAAGGCCGGCTTTACGCTGGTGGATCGATCAGAGATCAATGCCAACCCGAAGGATCAGACCAACCACCCTGCCGGGGTCTGGACACTCCCCCCCTCGCTACGGCTCGGCGACAAGGACCAGGAAACCTATGAAGCAATCGGGGAAAGTGACCGGATGACATTGAAGTTTATCAAGCCGGAAGACCCGGCCCAATGAAGGTACTATGGCGCCGGGCGCTCCAGCATGCCCGGCGTAACTTCGCCCAGCACCAGGGATTCAGCCACCCCCACTGCCACACGCAAGCATTGGTCCAAACGCTCCGGAGAAAAGCCGCCATCCTCAAAAATGTAGAGTGAGTAATTTTCCAGCATCCACAGCATAGTCAGGAAAACCAACGGTTCGTAATTGTTGCCCGTATAGCGGTTAATCTGATCAGCCAGGACTTCAGAAGCCAGCGTCTGGGCACGGATGCGGTGGGGTGCAAGAGCCGAATTAGAAGAGCGAGCTTCTTCCATCATCAACTTGATAACCGGCCCCATACTCACGTGGTAATCGAAGTAGACCTTGGTGGTATTACGAATGATATCGTGGGCAGAGGAGGCCTGTTTTACCTCTTTGTGAAAATGCAACAGCATGTTGTCAACAAAGATACGATAGATACTTTCCAGCACATCCATCTTGTTGCGGAAGTACTTGTAGAATGTGCGACGGGATACATCAGAGGCATCCAGCAGATGCTGTACCGTGGTGCGCTGTAGCCCACGCTGGGCAAACACCTGCATTGAATGAATCAGAATTTCAGCCCGAGCCTGAGAGCGCTGCCCTCCTTCTTCGCGGGCATGCATTTCCAATACTTGATTCACCACCTGACGAATCGCATCAATGTCGCTGCTTGCTATCTGCACCAGACAATTATCCTTTACAATGTACCCTTGAGCCAGCTTAACCAACGGCCACTACAGAGTAAACATTCAGTTTATCTTAAACGATGACGGTCCCCTCCACCGAGACGTCCTGTTTGTGGCGTTTCCATATCTTCTCGTGAAAGTGATACGCCACCGTATTTACACAGGGCTCTACTACAGCGGTTAAGCCACCAATACGCCAGTCTCCAGTCATGGCCCAGACGACTAGAAACGCCACTGAAATATGCATTGCTCCGAAACTGATCGTCTTTACCATGAGATATCCTCCGTTAGAAAGCCATGATCTCTCACTACTGATCTATCGAAAAATACTATTCCTGAATTTTTCTGATAGGAAATAGAAATCACTATCAGATAGGCAACCATCAAGGATTGTTAACTCGCTTGCACAATATATGCACTAGCCTGATCGCATGCTTTATCCTATGGCATCCGCCAACAAGAGAATTTCCCCATGAGCAAGAAAGCCCTACTTATCCTTCACGGCAAACAAGCCGGCAACCAGTCCGTTCGCAATGCGGTCATGGACTGGCGTGACCAAGGCCATGAGTTAGCCGTCCGCGTAACGTGGGAAGGGGGCGACGCTGAGCGCTATGTGCGCGAAGCGCTTGATAACGGCTTCAACACAATTATTGCTGGTGGGGGAGACGGCTCCGTGCGTGACATCACCCAAGCACTGATGGAAAGCGGCAACAAAGAACTGGAACTGGCGATTCTCCCGCTCGGCACGGCCAACGACTTTGCCACCGCTGCAGAAATCCCGGAAGAACCCGCTGACGCCCTGTCATTGCTTAATAATCCTGCTCAGCCATGCGACGTGATTCGAGTAAATGATCATTATTTTCTCAATATGGCCACTGGTGGTTTCGGCACTGAGGTCACAACGCAGACATCCGAAGATCTAAAAAAAATGCTCGGTGGTGCAGCCTATCTACTTACCGGTCTTACTCAGTTTTCTGAAATTGAATCCGCGAAGGGCCACTTCAAGGGAGAAGGCTTTGAGTGGGAAGGGGACTTCCTGGCTCTCGGTTTGGGTAATGGTCGACAAGCCGGCGGGGGGCAACGCCTGTGCCCCGACGCCTTGATCAACAATGGGCTTTTCGATGTTGCTATCTTGCCGGCTGAGATGGACCTGCTAGCCGGAGTTAAAGAGCTGTTCAACAGTGAGACCCGACAGGACCCGGACCAAGAAGGATTGTTTGTCCGTACTCGCCTTAGTGAAATGGAAATTGAAACCCCAACCCCAATGAACCTGAATCTGGATGGTGAACCAATTCAGAATACGACTTTTCAGATTCAAGCAATCCCCAATGCGCTGCGCCTTTACCTGCCCGAAGGCTGTCCCCTGTTAGGCTGAAGTCTGGCACGCACGGCCACAATGCTGGATAAACTCTCAAACGCTCTGTCGCCGTCTATCAAGACTTCCTGATCAGGCATACAGACTGTGAGTGGTGACACCGAGATGATCAGCCACTTAGGCCACACTGTGACCACGATCGGTCACCTGACGAACCGCCTCAATCTTGAATTCTTCAGGATAGCGTTTGCTGCTCATGGATACCTCTCTGATTGCCATTTTGGATGGCTGAAAGGTGTCTAGCAAACTGGTGGCGATTCAATCTTTGAGTAGGGTGCGATTCAGGTAACGGCAAGACGTTCAGCGCATTTAAAGCCCAATAAAAAACCCCCGTCACAGAAGTGGCGAGGGTTTTTCGTATTTAAGAGCCTGACGATGACCTACTCTCGCATGGGGAAGCCCCACACTACCATCGGCGATGTAT